>CANRMR010000016.1 GCA_947631785.1 uncultured Clostridia bacterium
GCTGGTCAAATGCTCAATGCTAGTCTGATTTTCTACAGCCTAACCATCGATAACATACTAAACATAATAATCCTAATTATTCTAGCAGGAGTATCCCTAAACCTAGCCCTAGGACAAAATGGAATATTTACAAAAAGCAAAGAAGCAGTAAACAAATATATAGATGTTGCTCAAAAAGAACAAGAGCACTTAGACGATACCTATAGAGAACTAGAGGGAATAAACTCAAAAGAATATAATCTAGATGAAGGGGTAAACAAACCAAAACTAACAGAAGGAATGATACCAATAAAATATGATGAATCAAAATCAAAATGGGTAATATGTGAAGAAAGCGATAAAGACTGGTATAACTACAAAGACGGCAAAAAATGGGCAAATGTAATGTTAAGTGATGGAACATATGCAAGTAAAGAAACAGTTGGTACAGAAAAAACAAAAGCAGAAGTAGGACAAACTGTAGAAGAAAACGACTTAGGAAGTATGTTTGTATGGATACCAAGATATGCATACAGTATAAGTAAATATAAACAACAGGTAGATAGTGGAGAAGGAACAACACAAAACATAACAGATGTAACATTTTTAGTAGGAACAACAAACAAAGACATAAATGCAAACACATACCAAACTGACTATGATGTAGATGAAGTAAAAGGAAATACAACACCAAAAATAGTACATCCAGCATTTACATTTGGAGGAGAAAAACTGACAGGAATATGGGTTGCAAAATTCGAAGCAAGCATGGCAGAAGAAAACAAAAATTCTGCATCAGCAGAAGATAATAACAATACAACCAAAACACTAAAGGTAGTACCAAATGCAGAAACATGGAGATATATAAGAGTAGGAAATGCATTTTTAAATTGCTATAATATGAATAAAGATGAAAATAAATATGGACTAACATATTCAGCAGACACTCATTTAACAAAAAATATAGAATGGGGAGCAATAGCATATTTATCTGCATCACAATATGGAATAACACCAAAAACAAATACTAATTATAAACAATATACAGAAAATGGCGATAACACAACAAAATACCATTCATACTCAGCAAACCAAAATTATAAAGAAAATACTAACCAAAGTACAACAGGAAATATAACAGGAATATATGACTTAAATGGTGGAGCATGGGAATATGTAGCAGCATATTGGGATAATGGAAATAGTAATTTATCATCTAGTGGAACAAGTGAAGTATTTCCAAGCAATAGTTTAGATAGTAAATATACAAAGTATTGGGATAAATATGAAGTAAGTGATACAGAAAAAGAAAAATCAAAAGATAATACATTTTGGGATTCAGGAAAAGAAAATAATAAAACAAGAAAAAAAATAACAGATGATAGATATAATCTAATGAAAGACAAAAAAGGAGATGCAATGTATGAAATAATAAAGGATTATTCATACTATGGTAGAAAAGAAGATGGTAATTATGAATGGGGAACAGAAGTAAATTTTAGTTCAGTTCAATACGGAAGAAGTTATTATAATAGCGACTATGTTTTAATTGGCAATACTTCGATGCCTTTTTTGATTAGTGGAGGCCGTTGGTTGGGTGGTATCAGTGCTGGTGTTTTTGCTTCTAGTGGCGATAACGGATATGCAAACGGTAGTTGTCGGTTTCCGCCCAGTTATAGTTGCAAAATAAAAAACAAAAAAGCCTAAAATTTTATAAAAATAATTTTAAGAAAATTTTAGGCTAAAAATATTGCAAAAGATTTTTTTTTATGATATAAAATAAATATAAAAAAAGAAAAAAGAGAGGAAGAACACAAATGAAAATATTAATAAACGCTAGAACCGTTGCGGGAGTATATATATACACACACAAGTAGTATATTAAAAGAAATAAAAATAAATAATGCAAATGTAGGGGCAGACGCCTCTGTCTGCCCAAATCCTACAAAGGAATACCCAAATATTCGTAGGGGCACGGGGCACCGTGCCCAAGAGCCAGCAGCAATCACATTGGTTGCCCTAATAATCACCGTAATTATCCTAATCATCCTAGCAGGAGTCAGCCTAAACCTAGCTCTAGGAGAAAATGGAATATTTCAAAAAAGTAAAGAAGCAGTAAACAAATACCAAAATGCAGCAAAAGAAGAAAAGGAACAACTAGATCTAGCAGCAAGAGACCTAATGCTAGGAGACTATGTCCAAAAAGGATTAATGCTACACTATGACGCAGTAAAAAACACAAAAAATGGACACGACAAAAATGCAACCGAATGGTACGACCTAAGCGGAAATGGAAGAAATGGAACATTACATGAGGCAATATGGACAGAAGATGGGCTATACTTTGATGGAATAAACGATTGGGTTGGAATAGGTCAAATGGATTATGAAAATATAACTATAGAGGCAGTTGTAAAATATAATAAAATAGCTGAAGGTGAGACGTATATAGTGGGTAATTGCCAGGGTGGAGGATATGGATTAGTAGTATGGAATACAAAAAATGCGATAATTTCAAATATAAATAATGAGTATGATGCAGCATATGGTTCAAATTCACAAAGTAATGTAAAATATAGTATATCCGGAAAATACAATCAAAAAGAAATTGCTTTATTTGAAAATGGGAAAAAAGACTCGAAAGAAAAAATAGGAAAAATTACAAAGACAGCTAATAATACAATAATGGCATTAGGAGCAAATCCAACTGGTAACGAAGTAAATGATGCTTACCTAAATGGCACAATATATTCCGTAAGAATATACAACAGAGCCTTAACAGATGACGAAGTAATGCAAAATTACAAAATAGATAAAATGTTATATGGAGTAGAAGATATAAATTAATATAAAAAAGTGTTGTAATATAAGGTAAATTAAAAAGGATTTATTCTTGACTTTTATGCAAAAACATATTAAAATAAAGTAAGAGTAAACCGAATGGTCGCGGAAAAGTTTTTTAAACTTTTATGAGGAAAGTCCGGGCTCCATAGAGCAATGGTGCTGGGTAACGCCCAGTAAGGGAAACCTTAAGGAAAGTGCAACAGAAAATAACCGCCACATAATTTATGTGGTAAGGATGAAAAGGTAGGGTAAGAGCCTACCGCTAATATGGTGACATATTAGGTCAATGTAAACCCCACCTGGAGCAACACCGAATAAAAAGAAGATTAAGACTGCTCGTCGCCTTCTTGAACTGGTGGCTTGATATATATAGTAATATATATACTAGATAAATGACCATTTAAGACAGAACCCGGCTTATAGATTTACTTAAATTTTATAATATTTTTATAAAAATAGTTGTAAAATTGTAAAAAAATTGATATACTTAGAACTAATAAAAAAGTATATCTTTTTTTTATTATTAAAAGGAGGAATTAATTATGGAAAATGAAGAAAAAGAATTAATACAATCAGAAGAAGTAAGTGTTAGCCAAAATGAAGGAGGAACAATTAAAATATCAGATGAAGTAGTATCTGTTATTGCAGGTATTGCAGTATCAGAAGTTCCTGGAGTTGCTGGTATGGCAGGAGGATTTGCAGGAGGAATTTCTGAAGTTTTAAGTGGTAAAAAGAATTTATCAAAAGGAATAAAAGTTGATGTCGGAGAAAAAGAAACAAAAATTGATGTTAACATAATTGTAGAATATGGAATAAGAATTCCAGAAGTTGCATTTGAAATTCAAAACAGAGTAAAAAAAGCAGTAGAAGCAAATACTGGCTTAAAAGTACTAGAAGTTAATGTTCATGTTCAAGGTGTAAAAGCAGAATTAGGAAAAAAAGAGGATAAAAATGTAAATAATGATGCAGAATAAGAAATAATGGAGGAATAAAAAATGAAGTTTTTAGATAAAGTAGGACTTGTTCTATTTTCATTTATTGTTTTAGTAATTGCTATGTTAGTGTGCTTTTTAGTTTTTGGATGGATTAGTGTAGATAATGTATCTTATGTGTTAAATACAATACTAAATAGTCCACTATTTACAAATATTGCACTTGGTGTGTCTGTTGTATTAATATTGCTTGCAGTAAAATGTATTTATTTTGCACCAAGTAGTTCTTCAAAATCTGAAATGGGAGACGGTGTACTACTAGAAAACGAAAAAGGTAAATTATTAATTTCAAAAGAAACTATTGAAAACCTAGTAAATGGCGTTGCAAAAGGTTTTGAAAGTACACAAAATGTTAAAACAGAGGTTATTTTGGATAAAGAAAATCATTTAAATGTAGATGTAACATTATATGTTATGCCAAATGCTGTAATTCAAGAATTATCTTCAAACTTACAATCTAGAATTAAAGAAGTTATTAAAACAATGACAGATTTAGAAGTATCTAAAGTAAACATTAAAGTTAAAAACATTGTAGTAGCAAAACAGGAAAAAGCAGAAAATTAAGGAGGTAAGAGTGATTATGGATGACTTTAAAAATTTTATAGTTCAATACAGAGGAGCAATAATTGGAGGTTTAATTGCAATTCTTATCTTATGTACAGGTTTATATAAATTAGTAATTGGGATTATTTTACTTGTAATTGGAATGTTTTTAGGAAACTATGTGCAAAAAAATAAATATGATGTAAAAGAAAAATTGAAGAACTTTATTGATAGGATGTAGAAAGGAAAAAGCAGTTATGAATAAATCAATATCTAGAGAACTTGCTTTTAAACTTTTATATAGCATGGAAATACAACAAGAATATGGGCAAGAACAAATAGACTTATTTATAGAAAATAACGAAATAGAAGATAAAAAAATTATTCAATATATAAAAAGTACAATTAATGGAATTTTAGAAAATAAAAAGGAAATACAAAAACAAATAGAAGAAAACTTAAAGGAAAAATGGGATATTGGCAGAATTTCTAAAATAGACTTTGTTTTATTACAAATTGCAATTTATGAAATACAATATAAAAAATTGCCATATAAAATAGCAATAAACGAAGCTGTTGAGCTTGCTAAAATGTATGGAGAAGATAGCTCTAAAAGTTTTGTAAACGGAATGCTTGCAACAATTGTTAAAAAGAATGGAGAAAATAATGAAGTATGAAGCAATATCGGTAACCGATTTGAATAAATACATAAAAAATAAAGTTGCAGAAGATGAATTTTTAAATAATGTTTTAGTAAAAGGAGAAATATCTAACTTTAAACATCATTACACAGGACATATGTATTTTACGTTAAAAGATGAAAATAGTTTGATAAAATGCATTATGTTTAAATCATATACTGCAAACTTAAATTTTGTGCCAAAAGATGGAATGAAAGTAATGGTTTTAGGTACAGTTTCAGTGTTTGAACGTGATGGAATTTATCAAATTTACTGCAAAGCAATTAAAGAAGATGGAATGGGAAGTTTGTATGAAGCATACGAAAAACTAAAAGAAAAACTTCAATTAGAAGGATATTTTGATGCATCACATAAAAAGAAAATACCTTTTATGCCTAAAATTATAGGAGTACTTACTTCACAAACAGGTTCTGTAATTCGTGATATTATAAATGTTTCTACAAGAAGAAACCCAAATGTATATATTAGATTATTACCAGTACCAGTACAAGGAGAAGGTGCTGCAAATAAAATTGCAGAGGCAATTCGGCGTTATGAATGAAAAAAAATTAGCAGATGTAATTATACTAGCTAGAGGTGGTGGATCGCTAGAAGATTTATGGCCATTTAATGAAGAAATTGTGGCAAAAGCAATTTATAATTCTAGTCTTCCTATTATTTCTGCTGTAGGTCATGAAACAGATTTTTCAATTTCAGACTTTGTAGCAGACTTAAGAGCGCCAACACCATCTGCAGCAGCAGAACTTGCTGTACCAGATATAGAAGAAGTAAAACTAAAAATACAAAATTATTCTACGCGATACAAACTAGCTTTAAAAAAGAAATTACAAGTAATGCGTTTAGAATACGAAAAATGCATGCAAAGAAGAGCATTTGCAAATCCTTTGCAAATTGTAAATGATTATTATGTACAAGTAGATAAGTATTCTAAAATTTTGGAAAGTAGCATAAATGATAAATTAAATATAAGTAAAACGCAAGCAATGAAATGGATTTCAAAATTGGATGCACTAAGTCCACTTAAAACTTTAACAAGAGGATATTCAATTGCTCAAAAGCAAGGCAAAATGGTTAAATCTGTAAAAGATTTAGAAAAAAATGATGAATTTATGTTGAAGTTATCAGATGGACAAATTAATGCAAAGGTAATTTAAATAATAAAATTAAATTTAAATGAAATATATAAATAAAAGAGGAAAGTAGATGAATAAAAAAATAAAATTAATTATAATAATTGCATTATGTTTAATATTACTAATATTATTAAGCCCTATAATTATTAAAAGTATTAATAATTTTATTGAAAATATCAGTAATTTTGTAGATTATATATATTCAAAGAATAAATATGTAATTACTTATGGAGATAATGGAACACCTGGAACAAGTTATAAAATATATATAGATGAACAATTTAATAAAATACAACAGAAAGAAATTCCAGGTTCTAGCCTAATAGGATGGCAAGAACTTGTTCATCAAGCAGAAAATATGTTTATAAAAAAAGAAAGTATTATATTATCAGATATAAATAAACAAGAATTACAGAATGTATTGCAAGTAATTGAAAATAAAGAAAGTGATTCTGAAAATGGCGGAGGCTATAAAATTACATATCCAAATGGAGTAGAAAAAACATGTAATAACAAAAAAACAGAAGAATATTGGAAATTAACATACTTATTTTTTTATAAATATTATGAAAAAGAGATACCTCAAGATGAAATAAATAATAACATAAACACTGTTAATACGAAAAAAAATATTTTAAGTTCAATTATACCTATGACACCTTAATAATATAAAAAGGAGAATAAAAGATGGAAATGGAAAAAGAAATTAAGTTTGAAGAAGCTATAAATAAGTTAGAACAAATTGCAACTGAATTAGAAAGTGGAAAATTAGATTTAGATGACTCAGTTAAAAAATTTGAAGATGGAATGAAATTATCTAAACAATGTAGTAAAATGCTAGAAGATGCAGAAAAGAAAATTACAATATTAATTCAGAATCAAGATGAAATAGAAGAAGAAAACTTCGAACAAAATTAATACAAAAGGAAAAGGAAGATAAAATATGAACGGATTTCAACAATTCATTAACAATAAATATTTATACGTGCCAGTATTATTATGGTTTTGTATACAAGTTTTTAAAGTAATATGGGATTTAGTTACAACAAAAAAATTTAATTTTAAACGAATTATGGGAGCAGGTGGAATGCCAAGTTCACATTCGGCTGTTGTTACATCACTTGCAGTATTAGTTGGAAGAAATGAAGGGTTTGGTTCACCTGTTTTTGCTGTAGCATTTATTTTAGCATTAGTTGTTATGTATGATGCAGCAGGAGTAAGAAGAGCAGCAGGAAAACAAGCAAAATTATTAAATCAATTAGTAAATACACCTGGTCTTACAACAGGTCAAGTACAAGAAAAATTAGTAGAAGTATTAGGGCATACACCAGTAGAAGTAATGGTAGGTGCTTTAATTGGAATTACAGCTGGATTTATATTTTAAAAATACAAATAGCAAGGAGGGACCAAAATTGACAGATATAGAAATTGCAAAACAAGTACAATTAAAACATATTAAAGATATTGCTAAAAAATTAAATATAGATGAAGAAGAATTAGAATATTATGGTAAATATAAAGCAAAAGTTTCAGATGATGTTTATAAACAAAAAGAAAACATGCCAAATGGAAAATTAGTTTTAGTTACAGCAATTAATCCAACACCACTAGGAGAGGGAAAAACAACAATATCAATAGGTCTTGCAGATGGATTATCTAAAATTGGAAAAAAAGCCGTATTAGCTCTTAGAGAACCATCATTAGGACCTGTTTTTGGTATTAAAGGAGGAGCAACAGGAGGTGGAAGAGCACAAATTGCACCAATGGAAGATATTAATCTTCATTTTACAGGTGATATTCATGCTATAACTTCTGCAAATAATCTTTTGTCTGCAATGATTGATAATCATATTTATTTTGGAAATGAACTTAAATTTAAAAAAGTAGTTTGGAAAAGATGTGTAGATTTAAATGATAGACAATTAAGAAAAATAACTTGTGGTTTATCAGAAGAAAAAAATATTGTTCCAAGAGAAGATGGATTTGATATATCTGTTGCTTCTGAAATTATGGCTATACTATGTTTAGCAGAAGATATTGATGATTTAAAAAATAGGCTAGCAAACATTATAGTTGGATATAACGAAGATGATAAGCCAATTTATGCAAAAGATTTAAATGCTACGCGGTAGTTTAGCAGTTTTATTAAAAGATGCAATAAAGCCAAATTTAGTGCAAACTTTAGAACATACACCTGCATTTGTACATGGTGGTCCATTTGCAAACATTGCACATGGAGCAAATAGCATAAGGGCAACTAAACTTGCATTAAAACTTGCAGATTATTGTGTAACAGAAGCAGGTTTTGGTGCAGATTTAGGTGCAGAAAAATTTTTAAACATAAAATGTAGAAAGGCAAATTTAAAACCTGATGTAGTAGTTTGTGTTGCAACAATTAAAGCATTAAAATATCATGGGGGACTTTCAAAAGAAAAGCTTTTTGATGAAGATTTAGTAGCCTTAGAAAATGGTATGCATAATTTATTAAAACATATTCATAATATACATGAAGAATTTGGATTAAATGTAGTTGTTGCAATTAATCAGTATAAAGAAGATAGTAAAGAAGAAATAAACTTTTTACAAAAAGAATTAGAAAAAAGAAATATACCAATTAGTCTAGTACAGGCTTGGGAATATGGAGGAGAAGGTGCAATAGATTTAGCAAAAAAAGTAGTATCACTTTGCAATGAAAATTCAAATTTAAAATTTACTTATAATTTAGAAGAAACAATAGAAGAAAAAATAGAAAAGATTGCTACTAAAATTTATGGAGCAGATTCAGTTTTGTATACAGATACTGCAAAGAAAACTATTAAAAAAATAAATGACATGGGTTATGGAAATTTGCCAGTTTGTATAGCAAAAACTCAATATTCTTTTTCAGATGATCCTAAAAATTTAGAATGTAAAGAACCATTTACAATACATGTACAAGATGTAATTTTAAAAGCAGGAGCTGGATTTGTTGTTGTAATGACAGGAAAAATATTTACTATGCCAGGACTGCCAAAAGTTCCAGCAGCAGAAAAAATTGATATAGATAATAAAGGAAATATAGTAGGAATATTTTAAAAATATTCCTACTATATTTCTATATGTATAATTACACCTTATTTG
Source organism: uncultured Clostridia bacterium (assembly GCA_947631785.1). GTDB lineage: Bacteria > Bacillota > Clostridia > TANB77 > CAG-508 > CANRMR01. The sequence continues at coordinate 9,313 of CANRMR010000016.1, forward strand.
GATAAAATAGTAATTAATTTATATAAACTAAAAAGGTGGAATTTTAATGCTAAAAAATAAAAAAGCAATTTTAATTATTATCTTATCTTTTATAATATTTATTTGTTATCATGTTTTAAGATACAATTATTCTGTAGAAACATTGTCAAAATATGGATCTCGAGGAAGTGAAGTTACACAAATTCAAACAAAATTAAAAAGATGGGGTTATTATAATGGAAGTATAGATGGAATTTATGGAAGTAAAACAGTAGAGGCTGTAAAATATTTTCAAAGAAAAAATGGACTAACAGCAGATGGAATAGCTGGAACTAAAACTCTTGCTGCTATGGGAATTACATCATCTGGTTCATCTAGTTCTTCATCTTCTAGTTCAAACAATGTAAATTTACTTGCAAGACTTATTTATGGAGAAGCAAGAGGTGAACCATATTCGGGGCAAGTAGCGGTTGGAGCTGTTGTTTTAAACAGAGTAAAGAGTTCATCTTTTCCAAATACAATAGCAGGTGTTATATATCAGTCTGGTGCTTTTGATGCAGTATCAGATGGACAAATTAATTTAAGCCCAAATTCTACAGCAAAAAAGGCAGCTCAAGATGCAATAAATGGTTGGGATCCTTCTTATGGTGCAATATATTATTTTAACCCAAATACTGCAACAAATAAATGGATATGGTCAAGACCAATGACAGTTACAATTGGAAGACACAGATTTTGTAAATAATGGCATATTTCATGCCATTATTTTACATAGTGGTATATACAATTATACGAAACGTGTTGATTTTTGTATAAAAATAATATATAATGGTCATATAAATAAAAAAAGGGAGGTTTTAATATGGAAGGAGAAGAAAATAAAAAAGAAGAAGTAAATAATACTTCAGAAGAAAAGAAAGTAGAAGTTATAAATACTACAGAAGAAAATAATAATACACAAAGTGCAAATCAAACACCTAAAAATGAATCAAAAGGTTTAGCAGTTGCTTCAATGGTACTTGGAATTATTTCACTTTTAATGTGGTGTGTAATGTATATTTCTATACCATGTGCAATACTTGCAATAATATTTGGAGCTGTTGCTAGAAAAAAAGCAGGAAGAGGAATGGCAATAGCAGGTTTAGTACTTGGAATTATATCTTTTGTTATAATGGTAATTACAATTGTACTTGGAGTTAGCATATTTTCTAGTATATTTTCTTCACCAGATAAATGGGAAAACTTTTTAGATAAATATGAAAGCTATGATTATGATAATAACTTAAGATTTAATTATAGAATTAATTATGATATTTAAGAGAAAATCTATGCAAAAAAAAACAAGGTTTTACCCTTGTTTTTTTTTGCCAATAGTTATATAATATGTTCATTATAAGGAGGAGATAAAAAATGGATGTAAGCAAAGAAGAAATAAAGCATATTGCAAAACTTGCAAATTTAAATTTAAAAGAAGATGAAATTGACAAATATATTTTAAATTTGCAAGATATTTTAAATTTTGCAAATATTGTAAATAATGCTCCAACAGAAGGAGTAGAAGAAGCAATCGGCGTGCAAAATAAGGAAAATGTATTTAGAAAAGATGAAGTAAAAAAATTTAGTAATAGAGAAGAATTATTGCAAAATGCACCAGATAAAGAAAATGGAATGTTTAAAATACCAAAAGTAATTTAAAAGAAGGAGGAAGAAAGATAAATGAATATAACTGATTTAACAGTACATGAGTTAATGGAAAAGTTAGAAAAAAAAGAATTAACATCAGAAGAAATTACAAAAGCATATATAGATAGAATAAATGAAAAAGAAAAGGATGTAGATGCTTTTGTTACATTAACTACTGATGATGCTTTAAAGCAAGCAAAGGAAATTGATGAAAAAAGAAAAAATGGTGAAGATGTATCAAAACTTGCTGGTATTCCAATTGGAATAAAAGATAATATGTGTACAAAAGGTGTTAAAACAACATGTAGTTCTAAAATGCTAGAAAATTTTATATCACCATATGATGCTACTGTAGTAGAAAAAATAAATGAAATTCAAATGCCTAGTCTTGGAAAACTAAATATGGACGAGTTTGCTATGGGAGGTTCAACTGAATATTCATACTTTAAGAAAACAAAAAATCCATGGAATTTAAACAAAGTACCAGGAGGTTCTAGTGGAGGATCTGCTGCTGCTGTTGCAGCAAAGATGGTACCTTGGGCATTAGGATCTGATACAGGAGGTTCTATTCGTCAACCTGCATCACTTTGTGGTGTTGTAGGACTAAAGCCAACATATGGTTTAGTTTCAAGATTTGGACTAGTTGCTTTTGCATCTTCTTTAGATCAAATTGGTCCAATTACAAAAGATGTAAAAGATGCAGCTATGCTTTTAAATGTAATTGCAGGACATGATGAAAGAGATACAACATCAGCTATAGTAGAAAAAAAGGACTATGTAAAAGCTTTAAAAAATGATGTGAAGGGATTAAAAATAGGTGTTCCAAAAGAATATTTTGGAGAAGGAATTAATGAAGAAGTAAAAGAAACTTTAGAAGAAGCTATTAAAAAATACGAAGAATTAGGTGCAACTGTAGAAGAATGTTCTATAAATGTTGCAGATTATGCATTAGCCACATATTACATTATTGCATGTGCAGAGGCAAGTTCAAACTTAGGAAGATTTGATGGCATTCGTTATGGATACAGAACCAAAAATTATGAAAATTTAAAAGACATTTATCGTAATTCAAGAAGTGAAGGTTTTGGTGCAGAGGTAAAAAGAAGAATTATACTTGGAACATATGTGCTTTCTTCTGGATACTATGATGCTTATTATAAAAAAGCACAACAAGTAAGAACACTTGTAAAACAAGAATTTGCAAAAGCATTTGAAAAATATGATGTGTTATTAACTCCAACATCACCAACAGTTGCATTTAATATAGGAGAAAAATCAGAAAATCCATTAGAAATGTATTTGTCAGATATTTGTACAGTTTCTGTAAATATTGCAGGACTTCCAGGAATATCAATTCCAGTTGGAGTAGATAAATCTGGAATGCCAATTGGAATGCAATTAATTGGTAATCATTTCGAAGAAGAAACAATTTTAAATGCTGCATATACTTATGAACAATCTATAAAGTTTAAAGAAAAATATGAACCAGAATTTAAAAAATAAATTGTATAGAGGTTTTATATGGGAAAGCATGAGTATAAAGATAAACATGTAAAAGTTATTATAGGAATATTTGCATTATTAATAATTGCTTTAGGAGTTGTATTTACAAGTAATATATTTAAAATTAATAAAAATGAAGAAAGTGCGGATAAATATATACAAAATAATATAGAAAACAATGCTATCCAAAATTATACTTTAGAAAACACATCTAAAGAAGAAAATATTACACAAGATACAAATATTAAAGAAGATCAAGAACAATTAGATAGCGCAAATTTAAGCAATGATTTATTTGCAAACTATTATAATCAAGCTGAAAACATACTAAAAAATATGTCTTTAGAAGAAAAAGTAGGTCAAATGTTTCTAGTAAGATATCCTAAAACAGGTGTAATAGAGGAAATTAAAACACAATACCCAGGAGGATATATATTATTTAGTAGAGATTTTGATAATAAAACTAAAAGCTCAATGCTTTCAGAACTAAATAATTGTCAAGAAAATAGTAAAATAAAATTACTATTAGGAGTAGATGAAGAAGGCGGCACGGTTGTAAGAGTAAGTAATCATAAGGAATTTAGAGAAACTAAGTTTTTATCACCTCAAAGCCTTTGGCAGCAAGGCCAACTACCAAAAATTTTAGAGGATTCAAAAGAAAAGTCTGAACTATTAAAAAGTATTGGACTTAATATGAACTTAACACCAGTAGCTGATGTCCCAACATCTAGCTCAGACTTTATATATGAAAGATCTTATGGAAGAGGAGCAGAAAAAACAGCAACTTATGTATCAAGATTAATAGAAACTATGAATAATTCAGGAATGATTTCAACAATGAAACATTTTCCAGGATATCGGAAATAATGTAGATACACACACAGGAATTGCAATTGATAATAGATCATACGAAAATTTTGAAACATCTGATTTTTTACCATTTAAATCAGGAATTAAATCAAATGCTCCAACTATTTTGGTAAGCCATAATATTGTAAATTGTATGGATAGTAAAAAGCCTGCATCTTTATCTGAAAATGTTCATAAAATTTTAAGAAATGATTTAGGATTTTCGGGTGTAATTATGACAGACGATTTAGCAATGGATGCGGTAAAAAGCTATGTTGAAAATGGACAAGCAGCAGTTCAAGCAGTTCTTGCAGGAAACGATATAATTATTACTTCAGATTTTGTAAAACAAAAACAAGAAGTAATAACTGCTGTAAATGAGGGGAAAATTTCAAAGGATACAATAGATATGGCAGTAAAAAGAATTTTAGCACTTAAGTTAGCTTATAACATAATATAATATTTTAAAACATTTTAAGGAGGAAAAATAAATGTCAAGAGAAGATTATGAAGTAGTAATAGGGTTAGAAGTTCATGCAGAACTTTCAACTAAAACAAAAATATTTTGTTCTTGTGAGACGGAATTTGGAGGAGAACCAAACACACATTGTTGCCCTATATGTATGGCAATGCCAGGTACTTTGCCAGTATTAAATGAAAAAGTAGTAGAATATGCAGTAAAGGCAGGACTTGCAACAAATTGCGAAATTTCACAAGATAGCAAAAATGATAGAAAAAATTATTTTTATCCCGACCTTCCAAAAGCATACCAAATTTCACAATATGATAAACCTTTATGTGAAAGAGGTTTTGTAGAAATTGAGACAGAAGAAGGAAAAAAGAAAATTCGTCTAACAAGAATTCATATTGAAGAAGATGCAGGTAAACTAAACCATGATGAATTTGGAAGAGGAAGCCTAGTAGATTTAAATAGAGCAGGAGTTCCATTGATTGAAATTGTATCAGAGCCAGATTTAAGATCAGCCAAAGAAGCGGAAAGTTATTTAAGAAAATTAAAATCTATATTAGAATATATAGAAGTATCAGACTGTAAAATGCAAGAGGGGTCATTAAGAGCAGATGTTAATGTTTCAATTCGTAAAAAAGGAACAAGCGAATTTGGAACAAGAACAGAAATGAAAAATATGAATTCTTTTAGATCAATTGTAAGAGCAATTGAATATGAAGTTGAAAGACAAATAGATGTTGTAGAAGATGGAGGAAAAATAGAACAAGAAACATTAAGATGGGATGATGTATCAGGAAAAACATTTTCAATGAGAGATAAAGAAGATGCAGAGGATTATCGTTATTTTCCAGACCCAGATTTAGTTGCGATTCGTCTTTCAGATGAATATATTGAAAACATAAAAAAAGGTTTGCCAGAACTACCAGAAAGTAGAAGAGCAAGATATATTGATGAATATAAATTAACAGAAAAAGAAGCAAATTTACTTACATCTTCAAAATATTTATCAGATTTATTTGAAGATGCAACTAAAATATCAAAAAATCCAAAAGCAGTTGCAAATTGGATAATGTCTGATATTGCAAAAACATTAAATGAAAAAGAATTAGAACCAGATCAAATACCTTTTACAGGTGAACATTTAGCAGAGCTTATTTACTTAATTGAAAAAGGAACAATAAGTAATACAATTGGTAAAAAAGTACTTGCAGAATTATTTGAAAATCCAAATAAACCTAGCAAAATTATAGAAGAAAAAGGATGGATACAAATTTCTGATGAAGGTGCAATAAAAGAAGTTGTAATAAAAGTAATGGAAGAAAACCCACAATCAGTTGCAGATTATAAAGCTGGAAAGGAAAAAGCATTAGGCTTTTTGGTTGGACAGGCAATGAAACAGACAAAAGGAAAAGCAAACCCACAAATGCTAAATCAAATGTTTAAAGAAGAATTAAATAAATAAAACATATGTAAAACAAGGGTACGGTGAACCGTACCCTATTTTAAATCATTCATTTCTACAACATCCATATCAGAGAAAGTTTGGTTTTCTCCAACCATTCCCCATATAAAAGAATAATTTTTAGTTCCACAACCAGAATGAATTGACCAACTTGGTGAAATTACCATTTCTTCATTTCCAACTACAATGTGTCTTGTTTGGTTTGGCTCTCCCATAAAGTGCATTACTTTAGAATTATCATCTAAATCAAAATAGAAATAAACTTCCATTCTTCTATCATGTGTATGGCAAGGCATTGTGTTCCATACATTTCCTGATTCTAAAGAGGTTAGCCCCATAAGTAATTGACAACTTTTACATACATTTGGATGAATGTATTGATATATAACTCGTTTGTTACAATCTTCACTACTTCCTTGTGGTAATGGATTTGCATCTCTAATATTGATTTTAACAGTTTCATAACTTTTGTGCGCTGGTGCACTATTAAAATAAAATTTAGCAGGTTTAGTTTTATCAGCACTTTTAAAGATAATTTCTTTTGTACCCATACCAATATATATTCCATCTTTATAATCTAAAGTAAACTCTTTTCCATCTAAAATAATACTTCCTGTTCCACCAATATTAATAACACCCATTTCTCTTCTTTCTAAAAAATAATCTGTTCCAAGTTCAGAAGTAGTAGCCAAAGCTAAAGAAGAATTAGTTGGCATACATGCACCAATAATAATACGATCAACATGGCTATATACCATATTAATTTTATCTTTTTCAAATAAGTTTTGAATTAGAAAATGCTTTCTTAATTCTTCAGTTGTATATTTTTTTACATCTTCAGGATTCCAAGAATAACGAATTTCCATTTTAAAACCTCCTTTTATATTGTAAAATATTTTATCATATAATCTAATAATTCACAAGAAAGATTTTATTAAAGTTTTATAAAATCATTGAATAATTAGATTTAATAGTATAAAATATACAAAAAGGACGTGAAAAATGAAAGAAGAATTACCAATTAAAAAAAATAAAGAATATATAGTAAAAGTTATTGACCAAGGGTATCAAGGAGAAGGTATAGCAAAAATAGATAATATTCCAATATTTATACCAGGTGCAATTAAAGAAGAAAAAGTAAGAATACTTATTGTAAAAGTTGCATCTTCTTATGCATTTGGAAAATTATTAGAAGTAATAGAAAAATCTAAATATAGGGTAAAAGAAGATTGTTATACCTATTCTAGATGTGGGGGTTGTAATTTAAGACATATAGATTATAAAAAAACATTAGAAATAAAAAAAGATATGGTGCAAAATTTAGTAAATAAAAGTTTAAAAGAAAAGTTACAAGTAAAAGAAACTATAGGAATGGAAAATCCTATACATTATAGAAATAAAGCACAATATCCAGTTGGTAAGGATAAAAATGGACAAACAGTTTTTGGTGTGTATGCACGGAAGATCCCATCAAATTATTCCAATTGAAAATTGTTTTATACAAACAACAATATCAAAACAAATAGCAGAGTGTATTATAAATTTTATGAAAGAAAATAGTATTGAGCCATATGATGAAAAAATGCAGAAAGGAACAATTAGACATATAATTGTAAAAGTAGGAATGAAAACTAATGAAATTATGTGTGTAATTGTTACAAATCAAAGAAAAATAAAAAACGAAGACTTATTAGTAAAACACTTATTAGAACAATTTCCAAATATAAAAACAATTGTAAAAAATATAAATGATAAAAACACAAATGTTATTTTAGGAAAAGAAAACAATGTGTTATATGGAAAAGGATATATTAAAGATAAACTTGGAGATTTTACTTTTAAAATATCTCCATTATCATTTTATCAAATAAACCCAGTACAAACAGAAAAATTATATAATAAAGCAATTGAACTTGCAAAGCTAACAGGTAAAGAAGTAATATTTGATTTATATTGTGGAATTGGAACAATAGGAATATTTGCATCTAAATATGCTAAAAAAGTATATGGTATTGAAATTGTAGAAGAAGCGGTAGAAGATGCAAAAGAAAATGCAAAACTAAACAATATAAAAAATATAGAATTTTTAAGTGGAGATGTAGAAGAAAAGCTTGATATTTTATTATACAAAAATAAAATAATACCAGATGTTATAATAGTTGATCCTCCAAGAAAGGGATTAGATGAAAAAACAATACAAAACTTAATAAAAATAAAACCAGAAAAAATAATTTACATTAGTTGCAATCCAGCAACATTAATTAGAGATTTATCTAAACTAGAAGAAAATTATAGTATAAAGCAAATACAGCCATTTGATTTCTTCCCATTTACATCACACGTGGAGTGTGTTACTGTTCTACATTTAAAATAACAGCTAGAAAGCAATAATGGCAATTATTTTAGAAAAAATGTTAAAAATAGGAAAAGAGGAAACAATCTTAATAAAGTGTGAAAGCACTTTATTTTTATAACTCTAAGGACCAACCATGGATTATATGGAGTGGTAAGATGAAAGTAGACAGGAAAATCTACTTTCATTTTTTTATTTTAATAAAATAGAAAAGAATGAAAAACTGAACAAAATTTTGCAAAAATGGGTTGAGAATTCGCGTAGAATGTGATATAACATAAGAAAATAAAAAAAAGGAATTTAATGAATATAAAGAAAAATATATTCAAAATAATAGAGATGAAAAATATTGGAATGGAAAAACATTTAAACAAACGATGAAAGAAGTTTTATTAATACTAAATTTAAACTATCTATAACATAAAATTAAGAAAGGAAGATGCTTGTTGGAAAGTAATAAATTAGAAACTATTTCAAATCTTTTTGAAGGAAAAGAAATCAGAAGCATTTGGGATGCTGAAAAAGAAGATTACTATTTTAGTGTGGTTGATGTTATTAAAGCATTAACTGACAGTCCTGATCCATCACATTATTGGAGAACTTTAAAATACAGAATGACTAAAGAAGGAAATGAAACCGTCACAAATTGTGACACTTTCAAATTTGAGTCGAAAGATGGCAAAATGAGAAATGCAGATGTTTTAAACACACAAGGAATATTAGATAGAAATAAATTAACAGATGTATGGAAAGAAAATGGAATAACAGAAAGCTATGAATTTGCGGTTCTAACAAACGAAATATATAAAACCTGGTCAGGTATGAAAGCTTCACAATATAAAGCATACAAAGGTATTAGAAAAGAATCTTTAAGAGATAATATGTCAGATGTAGAAGTAGCATTAACAGATTTAGGAGAAATAGCTACAAGAGAGCTAGCTAAAAAGCACAAACCTTATGGATTAAAAGAAAATAGAAAGGTTGCAAAAGCAGGAGGAGAGGTTGCAAAAACAGCACGAGATGATTTAGAGAAAAAACTAGGTGAAACAGTAATTAGCAAAAAGAATGCTTTAAATTATAAATATATAGAGCAAAAAGTTTTAGATAGAATGAAAGACAAGAATGATGCTAATCAAAAACGAGTTTAATAATAAGGAGAAAAAATAATTGAAAAAAGAAAATAATATTTATTTTTATTTTAATAAAAACAAATTAATACACAACTTTAAGGATTTTAGTAAGTTAGGAAATATATACTACCCATTAAAAGCTAATTCAAATGAGATTGTAACAAAAACATTGAAACCACTAATAGAAAAAGAAAATAATGGTTATTTAATTAGTTCAATATATCATTTTAAAATTTTAAAAAATGCAAATGTTAATCCTTTGAAAATTTGCTTTATAAATGTATTAGCAGAAAATAATACAGTAAAATATTTATATGATAATGGTATAAGATTTTTTACATTTGATAACTTAAATTCAGTTATTGAATTTTCAAGGTATGCAGATTTATCAAAAGTAAAGATAGTTGTACGATTATCAACAACACAAGTATTTAATAACAAATTTACACATTTAGGAGCAGATTTAGAAGAAAGCCTAAAAATAATATCATTTTTGAAAAATAATAAATGCACTAATTATGGAATCTCATTTTATATACAAAACAATTTGAAAAAAGAAGATAATGCCTTAGAGAAAATACTTAAATATATTCAAAAAAATTATAATAATTTGAATATAAGTTTTGTAAGCATTGGAGGACTAGAACAAAGTAAAAAGATTAGAAAGAAAACATTAGAAAATTTAAAAAATGAATTGCAAATTCAACAGATAATTTTAGAAGTTGGGAGATATTTGATAGAAGATTCTATTGAAATGGAAACAAGAATTATTAGATCAAAGATGACTAATGGTAAAAAAACAGTAATAATAAAAAATGGTATATATAGTGGATTTTTTGATGCCTTGCTTTACAATAAAAAGTTTGATATATATTTAAAAAGTAAAAATGATGGAGAAATTAAATTAGAATATGAAAAATCAGTACTGAATAATTATGAATTTATTATGTGTGGCGGATCTTCAGATAGTGGAGATATACTTGGTAAAATGTATATAAATTCAAAGTATGAAGATGAGTTAATACAGGGAGCTAAATTTATAATAAAAAATGTAGGAGCTTATTTTGAAGAATTTTTTATGCCATATAGTAATGATTTAAAGAAAAAGTATATAGAGGTATAGTTATGAAATTTAAGATGTTTAGTGTAATAGTTGGAACAGAAGCGTGCATTGCTTCTTGTCCATTTTGTGTATCTGGTGTTAAACCAAATCAAGAAAATTCAAAAGAAAATAATATAAATTGGAGAAATTTAAAGATTGCTGCAAATTTAGCAAATAGAAGTGATATAGATACAGTAATGTTAACAAGCAGAGGAGAGCCAACACTTTTTCCAGAACAAATAACTGAATATTTAAAACATTTAAAAGAGTTTAATTTTCCTTTTGTGGAGTTGCAATCTAATTGCATACCAATTGCTCTTAATAAAGAAAAATATGAAATGAGAAGTATTTTATTCTCGCATATATGAGAAATAAAATACTTTTTTTATTTAAAATAAGAAGGAATATAAAATGAGAGTTAATGATAATGTTGCCGATGATGAATGGGAATGGTATATTGGACAAATATTTTCAAGATTAATAGAAAACGTTTGTCAAGCAGAAGTTAATAATGTAGTAGAAATTGCACCAGGATTTAGATATAAAATAGCATATGCTTTAAAAAATATAAATTTTAAAGAAACCTTATATGTAATAGATACAAGCAAAGAAGTTTTGAAATATATAGCTGAAAAATATAAAACAATTCTTCCAGATAGTAAAATTATTTGTATAAATAAAAGTTTTGAAGATTCTTTTGCAGATGTTCCAAATAAGATTGATTTATTGCTATCAAATCATTGTATAGATGATATGATAATTGCTGAATATATGCAAACTTATTATAATAACAATCAAAAAAATGAAAATTTTAAAGATATGCTAAAAGAAGCTTGGATAGAACTAGGAAAAGATGAGAACAAAATTGATGAAATAAGTAATCATATTGTTCATATTTTTAATGATTTTTTTAAAAAGAAAAAAATTAATAATATTATTATTAGCCAATATAAAAGTAATCTATATTTTAATGAACAATTTAAAGAAATGGATGAAATTACTGATAATTGTTTTTATAGTGTAAAATCATTAATTACAATGGATGAAGAAAAGATAAATAAAATATTAGACTTTTATCCTTTTGGAGAAGATGAAAGATATAGAGGAAAATATTTGCTAGATAATACACAAAATGCTAAAAATTGGATTGTAGGAAAGTTTAAAAATAAATCCTTTAAAAGCTAGTTTGATGTGCTTTATAAAATAAAGTCAAGGTTAAAATGAATGTGCTATTGCACAAGCTTGACTTGATTTTTATAAGTACATTATTTTTAAATTAAGAGGATTTTAAAGAACATATATAAAGATTTTGAATTAGACCCAAAATTAACTACCGAGAAATTCTCTGTAGTTTAAAAAGAGGAAAATAGAAAAGTAAAGATGAATGTTAAGTATTATAATTTAGATTTTTAAGAAATATGTTTTATTTGTTACATATCTATGGTATTACATCGAGGTTAAAAGGATACTGCAGGATTTTGCAAAAAATTATGTTAAATAATAAAAGCTGAAAAAAATTTATAAAAATGTAAAAAATCATATTGACTTTCAAAAACATTTGTTTTATTATAAATACATAATGAAATTTGAGGTGATAAAGATGAAATATATTTATAATAAATTAGTAAGAGATAAAATACCAGAAAATATTAATTCAGAAGAAGGAAAAAAATGTAATTATAAAATATTAAATGATAAAGAGTATTTGCAAGAACTAGATAAAAAGATATTTGAAGAAGCAAATGAATTTATAGAAGAACATTCTGTTGAAGAATTAGCAGATTTAATGGAAGTTATTTTTGCTATCATGAAAGATAGAAATATATCAATAAAAGATGTAGAAAATGCAAGAAAAATCAAAAATAAAAAAAAAGGTGCTTTTAAGGATAAAATTTATTTAATCGATGTTCAGCAAGAAGAAATAGATGAAATAATCTAAAAGGATGATTATATATGGAAATAATAGAATATAGTAAAAAGTATAATGAACAAATAAAAAATTTATTAGTTGATTTACAAGAATATTTAATAGAAATAGATGATTGGAATACTCAAGTTTTATACGAACAATATAAGGAAGAAAGTTTTAAAATAGATTTGAGAAAAGTTAATGAACAAGAAGGAAAAATTTATTTAGCAGTTGAAAATGAAAATATTGTTGGTTTGATAATGGGTATAGTTGAAACTAAGGATGAAATTGATAATATAACAAATGATTGCGCAAAGACAGGAAATATAATAGAACTTATAGTAAAAGAGAGCACAAGAGGAAAAGGAATAGGAAAAAAATTATTAAAAAAAATAGAGGAATATTTTAAATTTATCAATTGTGTTAGGATAAATATAGAAGTATTTGGACCAAATAAAAATGCTCATACTTTCTATAGTAAAAATGGTTATGTTGATAGAGATATAATTATGAGTAAAAAAATAGATAATGAAAAATTAAGTTATACGAAAAATCAGAATTATATTGGAAAAATAATTGAAGTTAAAATAGATAGAAAGATGGGTTCAAAACATCCAACGTACGAATTTATATATCCAGTAAATTATGGATATGTGCCTAATACAATTAGTGGTGATGGAGAAGGATTAGATTGCTATGTGTTAGGAGTGTTTGAACCAATAGATATTTTTAAAGGAAAATGTATTGCTGTTATTCACAGATTAAATGATAATGATGATAAATTGATTGTTGTTCCAGACGATTTATCATATACTAATGAACAAATAAAGGCATTAACAGAATTTCAAGAGAGATTTTTTGATAGCGAAATATTAAGATAAAAAGTTATTAAGATAACAAGAATATATTAGCAAGGGATAAGTAAAGAAGACACACAAAGCTTTAATATTCTATGTAATTATGAAATTATAAAAATTGAAGATTATATGGAATTAGATAAATTTGTCGCTCAAATTTTAAATGAGCCAGTTTCAAATATTATAAAAAGGAGAATAACAATTAATGAGAATAGTCATAATTAGACATGGACAAACAATGGCAAATGTGATAAATAATAAAGGAACAGATTTATACATAGGAACTTTAAATAATGAATTAACAAACTTAACAGAACAAGGAAAAAAACAAGCCAATATTTTAGCAAAAAATGATATTATTAAAAGTATTGAAAAAGTTTATTCTTCAGATTTAATAAGAGCAATACAAACTGCGAAGTTAGCCAAACCAGAATATGAACTAAATTTAAGTAAAGATTTAAGAGAAAGAAGTTTAGGAGTATTTGAAGGAAAAGAAAAGAAAGATTTATTATCTTCTAATGAATACAATAAATATATTACAGATGAAAAATTTAGCAAATTTAGAGCAGATTTTGTACAAAAAGCACCAAATGGAGAAAACTATACTGATGTTAGTATAAGATGTAAAAGATTTCTTGATTCGTTAGATTTTAATGATGATATAATAATAGGAATATTCTCGCATTATCATGCAATAAGGTGCTTATTTTTAAATATGTTTAAAATTGAACCAAAAGAAAGAGTGTTTGAATTACAAATACAACATTGTACGCCTTATGTTATTGAAGGGGAGAATATAGATGATTTAAAATTAATATCACATAATTTAAATGATATGTTTAAGAAATAAAAATGTAAGAGGAGGTTTTATCAATGAATAATTTAGAATTTATGAAAAAATTTAGGCCAAAAGAACTTTGTATTAGAGAGTTTAAGTATTGGATTATTTGTGTTAGACAAAAACAAACAACATTAGGAGATGTAGTTATTTTATTAAAAAGAGAAATACAAAATGTAAGTGAAATGTTACCAGAAGAAGGTGCTGAATTTCCAGAAGTAATAAAATGGTATGAAGAAATATGTAGAGAAAAGTTTGGAGCAATAAAGTTTAATTATATAATTATGATGATGCATGATCCATTTGTTCATTATCATGCTTTTCCAAGATATGATAAAGTCATAAATCTATTTGATATATCTTGGAAAGATAATAATACTTTAAGCAATTTTGCAACAACAGAAGTAGTAGATGATGAATTATTATTTAAAATTAGAGATTATATGAAATAAGAAAGAAGATATATAATAAATGGCAGGAATTATATGGAAGAAAAAAGATTGATGAATTTGAAGAAACATTAAAAGTATTTGAAAAGTGTTTCAAAAATACTAACAAGGAGAGTAGTAATTATGAAAATAGGAATAGATTTAGATGGAGTAGTAATAGATAGTGAAACAACATTTAGGACATATGAAGAAATATTTGACATAGATATTTTAGGAGGAAATAATTTAGTAAACAAAGAAGAACCAAAATTTCAAACTAGATATAATTGGACAGATGAGCAAGAAAAAGAATTTATTGAAAATTTGTGTAGAATGTGATATAACAAAATTATAAATATAAATTTTTTATAGAGATAGGAGTCTAATAAATGAAAAAAAAGAATTGGTTATTTGTAGCAATAATTATATTAATTATAATTTTAGCAATAATTGGAGTAATAATTTATACAAAAAGCACAAAAAGTAAAAAGCCAGAAGATGTACTAAAAGAATATGTAGCATATCTTTCTAATAAAGAGTACGAAAAAATGTATGAGTTGCTAGATAGTCAAAGCAAAGAGAAAATTAATAAAGAAAATTTTGTGACAAGAAATAAAAATATTTATGAAGGAATAGAAGCTAGCAATATTAATCTTGAAGTTAAAAAAGATGAAATAAAAAATGATAAACAAATTATTCCTTATCATATTAGTATGCAAACTATAGCAGGAAAAACTGAATATGATTATCAAACAGAAATTACAAAAGAAGATGAACAATATTACATAAAGTGGTCATCTAATTTAATTTTCCCAAACTTAGAAGAAACAGATAAAATAAGAGTTACAACTAAAAATGCAGATAGGGGAAATATATATGACAGAAATGATGTATTAATTGCAGGAAAAGGAATTGCATCTTCTGTTGGTCTAGTTCCAGGCAAAATGAATAAAACAAATGATCAGGATATAGAAAAAATATCTAATTTGCTAGATATATCAAAAGATACAATTAATAATAAACTAAGTGCTTCTTATGTAAAAGATGATACTTTTGTTCCAATAAAAACAATTCCAAGTGATGATTTAGAACTAGAAGATAAATTACTAAAAATATCAGGAATTAAAATAAGTAATGTAGAAACAAGAGTTTATCCATATGGGGAGATAACATCTCATTTATTAGGATATATACAAAATATTACAAAAGAGGAACTAGAAGAAAATAAAGACAAAGGATATAATACAAATAGTACTATTGGAAAAACTGGTATAGAAAAAATATATGAAGATAAGCTAAAAGGAAAAGATGGCGCAGAAATATATATAATAGACGAAAATGGAAATAAAAAAGAGACAATTTTAAAACAAGAAGTTCAAAATGGAGAAAATGTCAAATTAACAATAGATATTAATTTACAAAAAAAATTATATGAACAATTTAAGAACGATAATAGTTCACATGTAATTATGGATTATAAAACAGGAGAAATATTAGCGTTAGTAAGCACTCCAACATTTAATTCTAATGATTTTGTATTAGGAATGTCAGATAGTAAATGGCAACAACTAACAAACGACCCAAATAAACCATTATATACTAGATATTTAGAAACTTGGGCACCAGGCTCTTCATTTAAGCCTGTAATTGGTGCAATTGGACTTACTAATAACAAGATAGACAAAGACGAAAATTATGGGTATTCTGGATTAAGTTGGCAAAAAGATGACAGCTGGGGAGATTATAAAGTAACAACTATGACAAACTATGGAGAAAATGTTAATTTAATAAATGCTTTAATATATTCTGACAATATATATTTTGCAAAAGCTGCTTTAAATATTGGTAGGGAAACCTTAGAAAAAGAATTAAAAAGAATAGGATTTGAAAATGATTTGCCATTTAATATTAAAGTAAAAAACTCACAATATACAAATAGTGATAAAATTGAATCTGAAATACAACTTGCAGATACAGGATATGGACAAGGACAAGTATTAGTTAATCCAATTTATATGGCATCTGTTTATTCTGCCTTTATGAATTCAGGCAATATGATAAAACCATATATAGAATATAAAGAAGAAAAAAACGGAGAGATATGGATTGAAAATGCATTTTCAAAAGAGGCTTCAAATACTATAAAAGAAGCATTAGTGCAAGCTGTAGAAATTGGAACAGCAAAAGATGCAAAAATAGACGGAGTAACTTTAGCTGGAAAGACTGGTACAGCAGAAATTAAAAATTCTAAAGAAGATAAAAACGGTACAGAAATTGGATGGTTTAATGCCTTTATAGCAGATGAAAATAAAGATAATTATCTAATAATTAGCATGGTAGAAGATGTAAAACAGCGAGGAGGTAGCCATTATTTGTTACCAAAGGTAAAAAACATATTAAATCAATAAAAAGGTGAAGAATGGTAGAATTAATAAATTTGGTAGGAATTCAAAATATTTTAATATATATATTAATTATTAATATTATAGGTTTTTTTGCTATGTGGTTAGACAAACAAAATGCAAAAAAAGGAAAATGGAGAATATCTGAAAATAACCTATTTATTATTACTGTATTAGGTGGAAGCATTGGAACAATAGCAGGAATGTATGTATTTAGACATAAAACAAAAAAGATAAAATTTACAATTGGAATGCCTGCTATTTTAATTCTAGAAATATTATTAGTTGTATATTTTTGTGTTATATAATTAGTTATACAAACAAATTTGCTGTACACATAATTTATAAAAATAAAAAATAATGAGTTGACAGAAAAGAGAAACCAATAAAATGTGAAAAAAATGTGGATAAGTGATTAAAAACAATGTACTGTTTTAAGTTATTAACGCACTTATCCACTTTATCCACTAAAAATGTGGATAAAATAAAAAAAACATAAAACATATTTTTAATAAACATAATATATAAAAATGAAATATTACAGTAATATAATTGTAATAAAATGAAAATGATTTAAACAAGCGAAATATTTATATATAACACCTAAAATACTATATATATTCATATAAAACAAATATCATTTTAAAAAAATCTTGTGTATTATCAATAATTAATTGTAACTTAAAAAAATAAAAAACATAAAATAATAGTAATGCAAATGAAATAATTCTGTAATAAAGAAGGGATAAAATGATATTAAAAAAATATGAAAAAATGTGGAAAAGAGGTATAGGTAATTTTTTATATAGAGGAAATGTAACAGAAATTTCTATAGAAGAATTAAAAAAAATGCAAACTTCAGGTGCTGTTATTATAGATGTAAGAAGTGTTCAAGAGTATAATGAATATCATATAGATGGTAGCATAAACGTACCAATTTATGATTTTTATCAAAAAATTGAAAATGCATTAAAAAATAAAGACGAAAAAATAATAGTATACTGTCAATCTGGTATAAGAAGTAAAAAAGCAATTTCAATTTTAAATAAAAAGGGATATTGTAATCTGTATGAACTTTCTGGTGGTTTAGATAATATATAAAAAGTATTTTCAAAAAATAAATAATATGATAGAATAAAAAAGTAAATTATGAAAAAAATAAAATGGAGGATAAAATGGCAAATTCAAAAATAATAATTATAGAAGGAGCACAAGGAGTAGGAAAAACAACAATAACTGATTATTTAAGATATTCAATAAAATATACAAATTTGTACCGTTTATCTGGAACATCTGATAGTGGTATTGAAGGAAAGAAAAAAGCAACAATTATGTATAAAAATTTATTATCATATATGAAAACATTAGAAAACTTAAATATTAATTTATTATTTGATCGTACATTTTTTTCAGAAGAAGTTTACTGTAGATTAGGTTTTAAACAATACTCTTTTACAGATGTATATAAGGAGCTTTTAGATGAACTAAGTAAATTAGATTTTGAAATTTATTATATTACTTTATATTTAAAAGATGAAAATTTATTTTCTAAAAGATTAGAGCGTGAAGGAAAAGCAGTATCAGAATATGCAAAATTTGAAGCTGAAAGTAGTATTAATCAACAAAGAGAATATTTAAAAATAGCTGAGGAAGTAAAACAAAGTTATTCTAATATAAATGTAATAAATATAGAAAATAGTAAAAATTTAGAAGAAGTAAAAAAAGAGCTAAGGCAGATATTTAAAGAGTAAAGATTATAAAAATACAAAATAGATAAGATTAAGAGGCATAAAAAGTGAATAGTAAAATTAATTTTTACTATTCACTTGATTTTTTATGTATACTATGATATTATATATTAAATAAAAAATCGGAGGAAAATTTATATGGCAAGGTTAAAAACATTTTTAATTTATGCTCTTATAATTATTGTATTCTATTTTTATTCTAATTTAATGATACAAATAGGTATTAAAGCTACATATAGAACGATAGAAAAAGGAGAAATATTAACATCTCAGCCTAAAATAGAAGTGCAAGATGCAAAAGCAACATATATTAATGGTTATATAGAAGGAAAAATAACAAACAATACTCAAAATACAATAAATAATAAATACATAAAAATCGATTTATATTCTGAGAATGATATATATTTAGGAACAAAATATATTAAAATACAAAACTTAGAAGTAAATAAAGAAGAGCAATTTCGAATGGCTTTTAAATATGCAGATGTAAAGTCTTTCAAGATAAGGCTTGTAGATGAAGCCGAGGATGCAAAAGAAGAACAGTTCATATCAGAAGAAATGACAACAACAATATTATTTACAACAATATTTCTATTATGTATTGCAGGATAAAAATTTTAAAAAACATATTGCTATTTTATTATAAATGTAATATAATTGTAACATACTTGTAATAAAAATAATACAAGTATGTTTTTTAAACTTGGAAAAAAGAAATAAAACCAAGAAAGGAAGAGGTAAATGTTTGGTTTTGGACAAGATATTGGAATTGATTTAGGAACAGCAACGGTTCTTGCTTTTGTTAAAGGAAAAGGAATTGTACTAAGAGAACCATCTGTAGTTGCAGTAGATAATAATACAAAGGAAGTATTAGCAGTAGGTCAAGAGGCAAGAAAAATGCTAGGTAGAACGCCAGGAAATATTGTAGCAACAAGACCTCTTAAAGATGGTGTTATTTCTGACTATACAGTAACAGAAAAAATGTTAAAATATTTTATTAGTAAAATATGTGGAAGATTTATTTTTGCACCTAGAATTATGATATGTATTCCATCACAGGTAACAGAAGTTGAAAAAAAAGCAGTAATAGATGCAGCATCACAAGCAGGAGCAAGAAAAGTGTATTTAATAGAAGAACCAATAGCAGCAGCAATTGGTGCTGGTATTGACATTTCAAAACCATGTGGAAATATGATTGTAGACATTGGTGGAGGAACAACAGATATTGCTGTTATTTCTTTAGGAGGAAGTGTAGTAAGTTCATCACTTAAAGTTGCAGGAGATAAATTTGATGAAGCAATTGTAAAATATATTAAGAAAAAGCACAATGTAATAATTGGAGATAGAACGGCAGAAGATTTAAAAGTAAACATAGGTTGTGTTTATCCAAAAATACAAGATGCTGAAATGGATATTCGTGGTAGAGACATGGCAACAGGTCTTCCAAGAACTATAACTATATATTCTAGTGAAATGCTAGAAGCACTTATGGAACCAGCATTACAAATTGTAGATGCTGTGCACTCAGTACTAGAAAAAACGCCACCAGAACTTGCATCAGACATTAGTGATAAAGGAATATACATGACAGGTGGAGGATGTCTAGTGGATGGTTTAGACAAATTGCTACAAGAAAAAACAGGGATTAATGTGATGATAGCACAAGATACAGTATCTTGCGTAGCATTAGGAACAGGAAAGGCTTTAGACAATTTAGATGCATTAGATGGAAAATACAGAAAATAAAAATATTTATATACTATGACCTTAAATAAAGTATTATTAATAAAGGGATGTATAAATATGAAAAATAAAGTAGCATTTTGCACACTTCGGTTGTAAAGTAAACCAATATGAAACAAATGCAATGAAACAACAATTTATAGAAAATGGATATGAAATAGTATCATTAGAAGAAAAAGCAGACATATATATAATAAATACATGTACAGTAACAAATATGTCTGATAGAAAATCAAGACAAATGATAAGAAGGGTAAAACATGAAAATCCAAAGGCTATAATTGTTGCTGTGGGTTGTTACGTACAGGTTGCAAAAAATGAATTAGAAAATTTAAAAGAAATTGATTTAGTACTAGGAAATAATGAAAAAAAAGAAATTGTAAAACAAGTAGAAGAATATATTAAAAACAAAGAAAAAAAGCAAATTATAACAGATGTTATGCAAAAAAAAGAATTTGTAGATTTTGGACAAACTACATATACAGACAAAACAAGAGCTGTAATTAAAGTACAAGATGGATGTGATAGATTTTGTACATATTGCATTATTCCATATGCAAGAGGAAGAGTAAGAAGTCGTAACATGGAAAGTATTATTAAAGAAATAGAGCAAATAGCAAAAAATGGCATTAAGGAAGTTGTAATTACTGGAATACATGTTGCATCATATGGAAAAGATTTTAAAGAAAATATTAGCTTAATAGATTTATTAGAAAAAATAAATAATATTGAAGGAATCGAAAGAATCAGATTAGGTTCTTTAGAACCTACAATTATAACAAAAGAATTTGTAAATAGACTAAAAAATTTAAATAAAATATGCAACCATTTTCATCTATCTTTGCAAAGTGGATGTGATGAAACATTAGAAAGAATGAATCGAAAATATAAAGCAGAAGAATTTGAAAATTGTATTAAACTTTTAAGAGAAAATTTTAAGGATGTAATGCTAACTGCAGACGTAATTGTTGGATTTCCAGGTGAGACAAAAGAAGAATTTCAAAAAACAGTTAAGTTTCTAGAAATGGTTGAATTTTATAAAATTCATGTATTTAAATACTCAAAAAGGAAAGGAACAAAAGCTGCCAATATGGATAACCAAGTAGATGGAAACATTAAAGAAGAAAGAAGTAAAAAAATAATAGAAATTTCTAATCATTATGGAAAAAAATATAATGAAGAAATGTTAAACACAAAGCAAAGTGTATTAGTAGAAGAAAAAGAAGGAGAATTTTGGAAAGGACATACTACAAATTATGTTCTAGTAAAAATAAAATCTAAGCAAGATTTAGAAAATAAAATAGTAACTACATATATTAAAGAATATAAAAATAATGAACTAATAGGTGATTGTAAAGATAACTCATCAATGTAATAAAAATGTAACTAAAATGTAACAAAATTTTAAACAAAAATATATTGATAAATTAAAAATATTGTAGTATAAATTTAATAAAAGGAAAAGTAATAACAAAGGAGGATAAAAATGAGCGATAAAATAATGGGAGAATTTTCAATTAACGAAGAACAAAATGTAGGAGGTACTTATCAAGAAGAAAATGCTACAGTAGGAGTAAACCAAGCAAGTACATTACCAACCAAAGTAGGATTTTGGACAAAATTTAAAAACTTCTGGTTACAAGAAATTAAAGTAGAATTAACACCAAAACAACAAAAAGTTGAAGATGAAATTAATGAATTTTTACACCAAGAAATTACATGGCAAGGCGTAAAAGATTTCTTATTCCAAGATATTACATTTGGAAAAAAGAATAAAAAACAAAATGTTTAATTATTATTAATAAAAAAATGAAAAGAATACTTGCAAAGTATTCTTTTTTGATATACAATAATGTTGGTCTTTTAAGACTAATTTTACAATGATACAAAATTTAGTATCGGAAACGGAGGAATTTAAAATGTCAGTTAAAGTTGGAATTAACGGATTTGGAAGAATTGGAAATTTAACATTCCAAGCAGCATTAGAGAAAGGTGAGGTGGAAGTTGTAGCAATAAACGATCCTTTCATTGCAGCAGATTATATGGCTTATATGGTTAAATATGATACTGTACATGGACAATTTAAAGGAGAAGTAGAAGCAAAAGATGGAAAATTAATAGTAAATGGAAAAGAAATAAAAGTATATAATGAAATGGAGCCTAAAAATGTTCCATGGGGAGCAGATGGAGTGGACATAGTTTTAGAATGTTCTGGTGTATTTACAACAATGGATAAAGCACAAGCACATATTGATGCAGGTGCAAAAAAAGTAATAATTAGTGCACCATCAAAAGATGCACCTATGTTTGTTATGGGTGTAAATAATGATAAATATGATCCAAGTATGAATATTATTTCAAATGCATCTTGTACAACAAACTGTTTAGCACCACTTGCTAAAATTATAAATGATAATTTTGGAATAAAAGATGGTCTTATGACTACAGTACATTCAACAACAGCAACACAAAAAACAGTAGATGGAGCATCTAAAAAGGACTGGAGAGGTGGACGTGCAGCAGCTGCAAATATTATACCATCTTCAACAGGAGCTGCAAAAGCAGTTGGAAAAGTTATTCCAGAATTAAATGGAAAATTAACAGGTATGGCATTTAGAGTACCTACTGTAGATGTTTCAGTAGTAGACTTAACATGTAATCTAGAAAAACCAGCAACATATGAAGAAATATGTGCTGCAGTTAAAAAAGCATCTGAAAATGAAATGAAAGGTATTGTAGAATATGTAACAGATCCAGTTGTATCTTCAGACTTTATACATGACAACCATACATCTATATTTGACAGTACAGCAGGAATTCAATTAACAGATACTTTTGTAAAATTAGTTGCATGGTATGATAATGAATGGGGATATTCAAATAAATTAGTAGATTTAGCATGCTACATTGCAAATAAATAATATTATTATGATATAGATAGGCTCATAATATCAAAATATTTCGCTATTTTAACAAATGCGACAAAGTAAATCTTTAAGCACTGTTAAACGCACAAGTAGGGGCACGGGGCACCGTGCCCTTTATAAAAATAATATTAAGAAAAGGAGAAAAATTATTATGAATAAAAAAACTGTAAGAGACATTGATGTAAAAGGAAAGAAAGTATTAGTTAGATGTGATTTTAATGTTCCACAAGATGAAAATGGAAATATAACAGATACAAGAAGAATTGTATCTTCACTTCCAACAATAAAATATTTATTAGAACAAGGGGCAAAAGTAATACTTTGTTCTCATTTAGGAAGACCAAAAGGAGAATTTAAAAAAGAATTTTCTTTAGCACCTATTGCAAAAGAACTTTCAAAACAACTAGGAATAGAAGTAAAACTTGCAAAAGATGTAATTGGTGAGAGTGCTAAAGAATTGACAGACAATATAAAAGAAGGAGAAGTTGTACTTCTTGAAAATGTAAGATTTCATAGAGAAGAAACAGACAATGATCCAGAATTTGCAAAAAAACTAGCATCATTTGCCGAGGTATATGTAAATGATGCATTTGGAACAGCTCATAGAGCACATGCATCAACTGCAGGAATAGCAAACTATCTTCCAGCAGTATCTGGATTTCTAATTGAAAAAGAATTAAACTTCATGGGAAATGCACTAGAAAATCCAGAAAGACCATTTGTTGCTATTTTAGGAGGAAAGAAAGTTTCTGATAAAATAGGTGTTATTGATAGCTTATTAGAAAAAGTAGATACATTAATTATAGGTGGAGGGATGGCATATACATTCTTTAAATCAATGGGATATAATGTAGGAAATTCTATATGTGAATTAGATAAATTAGATTTAGCAAAAGAACTTATGGAAAAAGCAAAAGCAAAAGGTGTAAAACTTATGCTACCAGTAGACACAAAAGTTGGAAAAGAATTTTCTAAAGATACAGAAAGTAAAGTTGTAAAATATACAGAAATTCCAGATGGATGGGAAGGATTTGACATTGGAACAGAAACAATAAAAATGTATCAAGAAGAACTTAAAAAAGCAAAAACAGTAGTATGGAATGGACCAGTTGGACTATTTGAATTTGAACAATTTGCAGTAGGAACAAATGCAATTGCTAAATGCTTATCAGAAGTAGATGCAATAACAATTATTGGAGGAGGAGATTCAGCAGCAGCAATTGAAAAAGCAGGTTTATCTGATAAATTTTCTCATATATCTACAGGAGGAGGAGCATCTTTAGAATTCCTAGAAGGAAAAAAATTACCTGGTATTGAATGTCTTTTAAACAAATAAAAAAATTAGTATTGCAAAAATTTAAGATAATGGGTATGGTATACTATGCCCATTTAAGAAAAATAATAAATCAAATATATAGGGGTAAAGGGGGCTAAATTTGAAATGAAGGAGAAAGAAAATATGGAAAATTTAGCATTTGAATTAGAAGATAAAGAATATACTTATGATGATTTATTAAAAATAGAAGATGAAAATAGATATGAAATAATAGATGGTGTATTATATCAAATGTATTCACCTAGGACGATACATCAAACAATATTATTAGAACTAGCAACACAATTAAAACTATTTTTTAATAATAAAAAATGTACTCCATTTGTTGCACCGCTAGATGTAAGAATATCTGGAGAAAGGGACGACAAAAAAGTAAAAGATGTTGTACAACCAGATTTAATGGTAGTATGCGATAAAAATAAAATAGATGAAAAAGGAATATGTGGAGCGCCAGATTTTATAATAGAAGTAATGTCGCCTTCTAATCCAGCATATGATTCAATAAAAAAATTAAATTTATACCTAAAATATAAAGTAAAAAAATATTGGCTTATTTCCCCTATGGATAAAAAAATATATACTTATTATTTAAATGGTAAAAAATATGATATAGAGGAATACGAAATTTATGAAGAAGTAGAATCACATATTTTTAAAGATTTGAAACTAAATTTAAAAGAAATTTATGAATAGTAAAATTAAATTGAAAGGAAAAATAAATTATGAGAAAAAAAGTAATAGCAGGAAATTGGAAAATGAATATGCTTCCTAATGAAGCAATAGAATTTATACAAGAATTTGCACCTCTTGTAAAAGATACACAAAATGAAGTTATACTTTGTGTACCATATACAGACTTATTCTATGTATTATTAAATACACAAGACACAAACATTAAAGTTGGTGCACAAAATATGCATTGGGAAGAAAATGGTGCATACACAGGAGAAGTATCTGCTAAAATGCTAAAATCAATAGGTGTTAAATATGTAATTATAGGACATTCAGAAAGAAGAGCATATTTTGCAGAAACAGATGAAACAGTAAATAAAAAAGTAAAAACAGCACTTGAAAATGAATTAACACCTATTGTTTGTGTTGGAGAAACTTTAGAGCAAAGAGAGCAAGGTTTG
This sequence comes from uncultured Clostridia bacterium, assembly GCA_947631785.1. Classification (GTDB taxonomy): domain Bacteria; phylum Bacillota; class Clostridia; order TANB77; family CAG-508; genus CANRMR01. Next base: position 35,167 of record CANRMR010000016.1, read on the forward strand.
ACAAAAGATATAATTACAAATCAAACAAAATTGGCATTAGATGGATTAGATGAAAGCCAAGTAGAAAAAGTTATAATTGCTTATGAACCAATTTGGGCAATTGGAACAGGAAAAACTGCAACATCAGAAGACGCAAATGATAGTGTAAAAGCAATAAGAGAAGAAATTTCAAAAATCTATGGACAAAATGTAGCAAATAGAGTTATAATACAGTATGGCGGAAGTGTAAAATCATCAAATGCAAAAGAATTATTCACTACATCAGACATTGATGGTGGTTTAGTAGGTGGAGCAAGCCTAAAAGCAGAAGAATTCGCTAAAATCGTAAATTATGAACTTTAAGAATAAAGAAAGGATATGATAGTAAAATGGACAAAAAACTTACGATGCTAATGATTTTAGATGGGTTTGGAAATAACAGCAATCCAGATGGAAACGCGGTAAAACTTGCCAATACTCCAAACATTGATAAACTAATGAAAACAAATCCTGTAACAGAAATTTATACAAGTGGACTAAATGTTGGACTTCCAGATGGACAAATGGGAAATTCAGAAGTAGGACACACAAATATTGGAGCAGGAAGAATTGTATATCAAGAATTAACCAGAATTACAAAATCAATTGAAGAAGGAGACTTTTTTAGTATTCCAGAATTAAATGAAGCCATTGAAAACTGCAAAAAACATAATAGTAAATTACATATTATGGGACTTCTTTCAGATGGAGGAGTACACAGTCATAATAGACATTTATATGCACTACTTGAATTTGCAAAAAGAAAAGGTTTTGAAGATGTTTTTGTACACTGCTTTTTAGATGGTAGAGATACACCACCAACATCTGCAGAAAACTATATTATGAAACTAGAAGAAAAAATGCAAGAAAAAGGAATTGGAAAAATTGCAACTTTAAGTGGAAGATTTTATGCAATGGATAGAGACAAAAGATGGCAAAGAATCCAAAAAGCATATGATGCTATGGTAAAAGGCGAAGGTGTAAAAGCTCAATCTGCAGTTTCAGCAATTGAAAGTTCTTACCAACAAGAAATTTTTGATGAATTTGTTGAACCAACAATTATTTGTAATGCAGATAAGCCAGTTGCTACAATTAAAGAACATGATTCAGTTATTTTCTTTAACTTTAGACCAGATAGAGCAAGAGAAATTACAAGAACATTAGTTGATCCAGAATTTAAAGAATTTGAAACAAAAAAATTAGATTTATATTTTGTATGTTTTAGACAATATGATGAAACAATGCCAAATGTTCACATTGCATTTAAGCCAACAACTTTAACTAATACATTTGGAGAATATATTAGTAAAAAAGGTTATACTCAGCTAAGAATTGCAGAAACAGAAAAATATGCACATGTTACTTTCTTTTTTAACGGAGGAGAAGAAAAACAATATGAAGGAGAAGATAGAATTTTAGTTCCTTCACCAAAAGTAGAAACATATGATCAAAAACCAGAAATGAGTGCATATGAAGTAACAGAAAAGGTAATAGAAGCAATTAATAGTGGAAAATATGATAATATAATTTTAAATTATGCAAATCCAGATATGGTAGGTCATACTGGAAATTTAGAAGCAGCAATAAAAGCAATAGAAACAATAGATGAGTGTGTTGGAAAAGTATTAAAAGCAGTGGAAGAAAAAAATGGAGTTTTGTTAATTACAGCAGATCATGGTAATGCAGAGCAAATGATTGATTATACAACAAAAGACCCTCATACTGCACACACAACAAATCCAGTACCGCTTATTTTAGTTGGTATGGATGCAAAATTAAAATCTGGAAAACTTGCAGACTTAGCACCAACAATGTTAGATATTATGGGGCTAGAAAAACCAGATGAAATGACAGGAGAAAGCCTAATCGTTAAATAATTGGAGGTATTTTCTTGATAAATGAACTAAGAGTTAGAAAAATATATGAAGAAATACAAAAAAAATTATTTTATATGATACCAGAAAAATGGGAAAAAGTATGTTTATATGCTTCTTTTATTGATAATTCTATAAATAACTATACAGGAGAAATGTTTTTTTACTATTTTCCAAAAAGTATTATAAAGAAAAATCCAATAAATGTATATGAAGTACCTAATATATTTAGTATAGATGAAACTTCGTATTTAAAACTTGCAAAAGAGCTATATAGTACAATAAAATTATTAAGGCAAGAGATGATAAGTCAAGAAGAAAAACCATGGAGTAATTTAACAATTACAATAGAAAACGCTATATTTAAAGTAGAATTCTACTATGATAACTTAGAAAAAGAAGAAGTAAATCATTATTATCGTCATCTACTATGGAGACATCAAAATTTAGGTACACCAATAGAATCATATTCAAAAAAGGATAAAGACATTGTTGAAAAAATGATAGCACGTCAACGATTAATAAAAATAGAAAAAAAAGTACATACTGAAGGAATATATAAAGAAAAAACAAAGAAAATGATAGAAGAATACAATAAAGAAGAAAATAAAATAGAAGAAGAAATTAAAATTAAAAGTCAAATTTTAAATATAGATGAATAATAGTTAAAAATGTTTTTAATATTAAAAAATAAAATAAATTCAGGAGGTAATTAAAAAAATGAAAGATTATTTAGAAATTGAAAGTGTAAAAGCATTAGAGGTGTTAGACTCAAGAGGAAATCCAACAGTACAAGTAGAAGTTGTGTTAGAAGGAGGATTTTCAGGTGTAGCAATGGTTCCATCAGGAGCATCTACAGGTAGTTTTGAAGCAGTAGAATTAAGAGATGGAGATAAATCAAGATACTTAGGTAAAGGTGTTACAAAAGCAGTAGCAAATGTAAATGAAATTGTTGAAAAAGAAATTGTTGGTATGAATGCATACGATCAAATAAAATTAGATAAAAAATTAATTGAAATTGACGGAACAGAAAATAAAGGAAGATTAGGAGCCAATGCAACATTAGGTGTATCACTTGCTGTTGCTAAAGCTGCTGCAGAATCATTAGGAATGACATTATACAACTACATTGGTGGAGTAAATGCAAAAACATTACCAGTTCCAATGATGAACATTATGAATGGTGGAAAACACGCAGACAGTAGTTTAAGCATTCAAGAATTTATGATTATGCCAGTTGGAGCAAAAACTTTTGCAGAATGTATGAGAATGGGTGTAGAAATATATCATACATTAAAGAAAGTATTAAAAGAAAAAGGACTATCAACAGGTGTTGGAGATGAAGGTGGATTTGCACCAATGTTAGATAGTGATGAAGATGCACTAAAACTAATTGTAGAAGCAATTGGAAAAGCAGGATATAAAGCAGGAGAAGATGTTGTATTAGCATTAGATGTTGCAAGTACAGAAATGTATGACGAAGCAAAAAAAATCGGAAAAGAAGGAAATTACTATTTCTGGAAAACAGATGAACTAAAAACAGTAGATGAAATGATAGATTATTTAGTAAATTTAGCAGAAAAATATCCAATCATTTCAATAGAAGATGGTTTAGCAGAAGAAGATTGGGATGGATGGAAAAAGCTAACAGACAGAATTGGAGATAAAGTTCAATTAGTTGGTGATGATTTATTTGTTACAAATATTAAAAGATTACAAAAAGGATTAGACAACAAAACAGCAAATAGTATTTTAATAAAATTAAATCAAATAGGAACATTAACAGAAACATTAGATGCTATAGAACTTGCAAAGAAAAATGGTTACACAGCTGTTGTATCACATAGAAGTGGAGAAACAGAAGATACAACACTTGCTGATGTAGCAGTTGCAACAAATGCAGGACAAATAAAAACAGGTGCACCATGTAGAACAGATAGAGTAGCAAAATATAATAGATTACTAAACATCGAAGCAGAATTAGGAGATGTAGCAATCTTCCCAGGACTAAAAGGATTAAACAAATAAAAATAAAGGGGCACGGGAAAATACCGTGCCCAATAAAAATAAAAAGTATATTGGGGTATCGCCAAGCGGTAAGGCATCGGACTCTGACTCCGACATTCCTAGGTTCGAATCCTAGTACCCCAGCCAGTTTGAGTGTTCTTATAGGATTTAATGTCTATAAGAACACTTTCCTAAATTCGTAAACAAAAATAAATAAAATTAATAGGGGGAGATATAATTTGGAGGAAATAGAAAAAATAAAAGAAAAATATTCTGAATCAGTTATTAAAAATCTAAATAAAGAAAATTTTTTCAAAATATATAATTTTTTAATAAAAGAAAAATGCAATTTTATTGATGATATAATAAGTGATTATTTAGATTTATTTAATATTGATTATGATAATTTTACAAAAAAATATATAAAATTGAATGAAAAATATAATAAACAATTTTTAAATAGAGCTAGTGAAGACATGAACTTATTGGAAGAATTTTATAATAATATTAAATGAACCAGATGGGAGTTAAATATAAAACATGAATAAAGATGAAAAAATAATAGAAATTAATAAACTTATTGGAAATCGAGACTTTTTAAAATGTAAGTTATTATATGAAAGAAATTTATCAGAAGTAAAAGCTATATTAGAAATGCCAGAATGGAAAGATAAAAAGTTTCGAGGATTGCTAACATCAAATATATGGAATAGTAATTCATCAGAAGTAAAAGCTATACTAGAAATGCCAGAATGGGAAGATGAAAAGTTTCAAGGCCTGCTAACATCAAATATCTGGAAGAGTAATTCATCAGAAGTAAAAGCTATACTAGAAATGCCAGAATGGGAAGATGAAAAGTTTCAAGGCTTGCTAACATCAAATATCTGGAAGAGTAATTCATTAGAAGTAAAAGCTATATTAGAAATGCCAGAATGGGAAGATGAAAAGTTTCGAGGCTTGCTAACATCAACTATATGGAATAGTAATTCATCGGAAATAAAAGCTATACTAGAAATGCCAGAATGGGAAGATGAAAAGTTTCAAAGCTTGCTAACATCAAATATATGGCAGAGTAATTCAACAGAAGTAAAAGCTATACTAGGAATGCCAGAATGGGAAGATAAAAAGTTTCGAGGATTGCTAACATCAACTATATGGAATAGTAATTCATCGGAAATAAAAGCTATACTAGAAATGCCAGAATGGGAAGATGA
>CANRMR010000017.1 GCA_947631785.1 uncultured Clostridia bacterium
AACATGACAGTAGAAGAAGCACTAAATCAAGGAAAAATAACTATAGATTTACTAGATAAATATGGAGTTGAATATATAAAAAAAGATAAAAATAAAAGTGAAGACTAGATTCTAGTCTTTACTTTTATTTTTTTAAAAGTTGTAACCTTTTTTGAAAAAATGTTACTATATATATGAAAGTTGGCTAACAAAATAAAAAGGAGATTTAGGTCTAAATTGAAGAATAAAATTTTAAATGATTATCTAATAAATGGAAAACTGGATATAGACAGAATACTAGATGATTTTTATAACTATGTTTATATAATTGTAAAAAATGGAGTAAGTACGCCTATAACAGATGAAGATATAGAAGAAATAATATCAGATGTATTTGTTGCTATATGGAAAAATAGTATAAATTTATCATATGCAACAGATATAAAACATTATTTAGCAGGAATTACTAAAAATGTTATAAAAAATAAATACAGAGATACAGAAACAAATTTTTCTATATCAGATTATGAAGAAAAGTTAATTAATAATTATAGTCTTGAAAATAAGGCAGAGGAAAATGAACAAAATACTATAATTTCAAATACTTTAAAAACACTAAAGCCAGATGAATATAAAATTTTTATATTATATTATTATCATTCAAAATCAGTAAAAGAAATAGCAAAGGAATTAAATTTTTCTACGAGTAACATAAAAACAATTCTTCATAGAGTTAGAAACAAAATAAAAAGAAATTTAGAGGATGGAGGTTATGGCTATGGAAAATAATAATTTAAAAGAAAACATACGAAAAAAAGTACAAGAAAAAATAGCTGTATCAAACATCAGAGAGGAGTTTGATATGAAAAGTAAAAAAAATAATAAAAAAGTAATCTATACTATTTCTTCAATTTGTGCTTTATTTGTTTTATGTATAGGAATTGCTGTTAATATGAAACTACAAGAAAATAATAATAACAATATTCAAATAGCAACAAAAAATGATAATAATAAATATGCAGAAAATTTAGAAAGTGATATAAATGAAGAAAAAGAAGATAGCATTATATTTAATAGTGGAACTATAAAAAGTAGTGCTGATATTGATGGGAAATTTGAAGAAATAGATTTAAAACAGGAATTTAGATTTATTGATAAAATTGATATACCAGACAATTTAAAGTTAGTTAGACAAGGAAAAATGTTTGTAAAGCCAAATGCCAAAAGTGTTGAATATTCAAAATTAAGACAATATGTATTAATGTATTATGAAGAAACTGATAAAGATCCATCTTTTATAGAAATAACTTTCACAACAGAGGATAAAATTTTAGGTTGTATGTTGCCAAATGAAGCAGATATGAAAAGTTCGATAATTAATGGAAAAGAAGTAAAATTGTTCAAAGGAGATTATTTAAGTGATAGAAGCAAAATTGTAGGGAATGCTTTTTTTGAAATAAGTGGATATAAATTTTTTGTGGAAGCTCACAAAACTGATGAAAATGAATTTTTGAACACAGTAAAATCAATACTAAATTTATCTATAGTAAATAATAAATCTGATAAAGATACTGGAGTACAGGAACAATCAAATGAAATTCTTAATAAGAACTATCCAGATTATTATGCAGGAAGATATGTAGATAATAATGGAAATAATGTAGTTTTACTTTGTGAAGATAGTAAGACCAATAGAAAAGATATATGCAATTTATTAGGAATAACCGAAAGCAAAACTATATTTAAAACTGCAAAATACTCATATAATTATTTAACAAGTTTACAGAGCAAGATAAGTCAAAAAATGATAAATAAAGAATTTACTTTTGTAATTACATCTTCATTAATGGAAGATAGTAATAATATAAAAGTTTCTATAACAAGCAATAATGAAGGTGATTTGAATAAAGTAAAAGCATTAGATACAATCGGTGGAGCAATAGAGTTTGATTATAATACTAATGTTATAGAACAAAAAGATTTGTTAGTTGAAACAGAATAAATATATAAAAATAGATAATTAGTTATTTCTTAATTAATTACAAGGTACAAAATAGGAGGGATAATCCCTCCTTAATTTGATAAAGCATAATGAATAATATTACTTTTTTCAAATTTCTTAATCCAAGTATCATATAATCCATCTTGTGATAAGATATTCATATTTTCAATTTTTTTAGATTTGATATTAACCCAAATAGAATTATCTGAAGATTTATAAAAGTCAGTATCTTTCTTGAAATCATAATCTTTTTCCAAATTGCATAAATCATAGTCTTCATTGATAAGTAGCATAACATTACTTTTATATTTAGTAACAACAATTCTTTTATAAAAATTAGTATAATATTCGATTATTCTATTTAAACCAAAAATCATTTGTAACTTTTGAGGTTCAGAAAATTGATTATTATAATAATTTATTAAAGTATCATAATAAATTATTAATATAAGTGTTTTTCTAACCTGATTATATTTGTAAACTCTTTGAATATCATTTTCTAAAGTAGCAAGTATTTCATTTATAGACTTATTGTTAATGCTTTTCAAAACAAACTTCTTGTAGTAGAAACGATATAAATTATCTATTGCATCTCTACATTTAAAGAAATAATCTTTATTAAACTTTAGATTACTTAAAAATTCATTGTAACTAGCAATAGTTTCAACAAGTGTTAATTCATCAAATGTTTCAGCCTTATCATAATTCCTATTTATTTTCTTTAAGAATCTTTGATATAATCTAATTTCTTTAATATTTGCTTCAAATTCAGCCATAGCATTTTTATTATAATTTTTATTAGAGTTTATTATTTCTATAGGTTTCTTTTTAGGTTGCGAAGCTCCGATATAATGTTGATTTTCATTTATATCATAAGTAATACGATTGATAGTTTCTAATAATTCTTCTAAATATTTTTTGGTATATACATCAATACCTACATCATTTGTAATATGCCCCATGATTTTATCAATACATGTTTTTTGACTAAGTTCACATTTTCTATCAAGTTCAGAACGAAATGTAGGTCTAGTAGTGTGAGGTACAATATGAGGAATTTCTAATTCATCAAGTAATATATAATAATATCTATAAAATGTTACTTTATTTATTTTTTTTCCATTAACCATAAATAGATATTTATTGTTTGGATTATAATATCTAATAATAATATTTTTTATAGCTTGATGAATAGGTATTATTCTATCAATACCTGCTTGTGTTTTTATTCCTCCAGTAAAATAATCATTATCTATATGTACATCTACTGTACGAACATCAAAACTTTCTTCTATTCTCATTCCTGTATAAAGCAAAAATAATGTTATATCAGCCCATATTAAACCTTCTTTTGACCATATTTTATGAATTTGAACATTAGTAAAAGGAATTTTACTTTTTCTATTTTTTTGATATTCTACTGTTACATTTTCAGATTGTTTTATAGTAATAATTTTCTTTCTTGTTGCATATTTATCTAATTTTCTCATAAGATTTATAATTGAGGAAAGTATAGAATCACTTTTTTTGCAATTATCAATTATATTTTGAAAATCATCGGTTGTAACATTTTTATATTTAATTTCATAAATAGGTGATAAGTAATTATATGCGTTTTTCATAGACATCATATTAACACCAGATAATTTTCCTCTTGTTTTTTGCTTATATTCTTTTTCATTATAAATTTCCTCTTTAGTTGGAAAAACCTCTTTACTCCATGCTTCATATAATTGAGATGTAGTAAATTCAGACATATCATTTGCGTTAATATCTATATTATTATCTATAAGAACAGTATTAGCACATTCTTCAATATTATCAAAATTTACTATTGCATTATTATTAAGTGTAGGTTTAATATCATCAATAATATTATTAGGAAGATATTTTGAAAGCCTAAAACTTTTATTTTGATTTTGTAAAGATTGAAATTTGCTAATAGCAGTAGGTAAATCACATTTTTTTATATTCATTCCAGTATCTTCTTCAGCAACTTCTTTATTGTAAGTTGCTAAAAATATATCAGCTTCAGCTTGATTATTGAAAGCAGGTAGGCCAGGAAGAAAGATAGGATTATTATTTTCTAAAAAACCTATAGTTTTTCGTGGTTGAAATGGATTTCTTCTTTTTCCTGGAAGTTTAACTACTGTGCCATATCCATTTGGACTCTTCAAAAAAAACACCTCCAAAACAAGATTTATTTACTTGTATGAGATGTAAATATATGTTACAATATAAACAGTTCATACAAGTATAGTTAATTATTTGTATGTTGCGAAGATAGATAAAGACTTTATTTGGCGATAGGGAATTTATCTATCTATTTATTTATATTTAGACTACCAAGTATAATTTTTATACCTTTAATTTACATAAAGCTTGAAAAAATGGTAAAAAATGGTATAATGTAAGAAAGGGGTAGCGTGAATGCGAAAATTGTCGAATTATTGAACTTACTAAAGAAAAATAAAATTTCAGTCGAACAATTTTTAATCATTCTTAATTGGCTTGCTGATTTTAGAGATGACAGTAGCGAGATGTAGATCATCAGCAGTAACGAGGGTATCTATAGCTTGAAACATAGTTTTATTTGTAATAATTAACCCTCTTAGAAGGTCGAGTTGTTTTTGTGAAAGATCTTGACCTTCTTTAATTACTCCCAATTTTTCAAATTCATGTCTAAGGTCAATGATTTTTTGAGTATCTTCCTTCATTTCGTTAATATCAATTGTATCAATAGTATTGATGTCTAAATTTAATTTTCTACATATATTTAAAGCAGTAATATAATCAGGAATAGATTCACCTGATAAATACCTAGATAATGTAGATTTATTAAGATTAACTAATTTTGCAAATTCATATTCTTTATAACCATATTGTGCAATTCTTTCTCGTACTACCATACCAAATTGAGTTTTTGGAATTGATTTATCCATAATTAAAACATCTCCTTTTATATTTTTTTCTGATGTATCCTTATCGGATTTACTCCTATGCAATTTATGTTCTTATTATACAACAATAGTTCCAAAAATGCAAGTAAAATATAAAAAAAGTTCCAAATTTGAGAAAAAATATTGCAAATTTTGAAATAAAGTGATATATTTATATACAATGAAATCAGAAAGAGAGGTGAAAGAATGGATACGGCAATTCCTAAAATTAGTATTGTAAATACGAAAGCATTGAAGATTACAAGAGTTGAAGAAGAAAAAACACAAGATGATTTAGCTCATTTACTAAAGATAAGTAGGGGAACATACAGTAAAAAGGAGAATGGCTTGATAAATATGACAATAGATGAAGCTGTAATGATTGCCGAAGAATTACAAATGGATTTCAACAAATTCAACAAAGTGTTTGCAAACGAAAGATTAAAAAGAGAAAAACTAGAGTACATAGGACACAAATAGTTGCTATATAAGGGTTTAAGAAAATAGCATTTTTTTATACCAAACAAGTTCCAAAAATGAAACTTGATTTACTTATAATGGCAACTTTTATTTTACAAAAGAAGTTCCAAAAATGAAACTTGAATGAAAGGAGGAAGAAAATTGGAAGATGATAAGGAGAAAAAAATATCTGTAGAAAAAGCAGCCAAACTTATGAATGTGTCAAAAGAATATATAAGAATGGGATTGATACAAAAAAGATTGCCTTTTGGAACAGCAGTCAGAAAAAGTACAGTATGGACTTATCATATTTCACCAAAATTATTTTATGATTATTTAGGAAAGAATAAACCTAATAATGAATTAAAAGATGTGAGTACATATACAAAAATTGAATTGTTAAAATACATTAAACAATTTGTAGGTAATAAAAAAATAGAAATAGCAAAAATATTTTTAATACAACTCATTAAATATACTAACAATGAAATAACATTTAATGAACTCAATGAGTTGTTAAACTGTTTAAATAAGAAAGATGAAATTTATCATAAAGTTGTTTATGAAAAACTTGAAGAATTACTTGCAAAAAGCGAAGAAGAATTATCCTTAATATTCAAAGCACAGGATAATCCTTCAACTGAAGACACATTTTAAAATGTATCACAAACATTATAACACAGAAAATATAGAATAGTAAATACTTGAAATTGATAACTTATAGAAGGAGTGAAAACATGGCAAATAGAAGAATGTTTAGTAAAGGTATTTGTAAATCAACTAAATTCTTAAAAATGCCTAGTGAAGCTCAAAATTTATATTTTCATCTAAATCTAAGTGCTGATGATGATGGTGTAGTTGAAGCATTTAATGTAATGAGAGAGATTCGGATGTAATGAAGATAATTTAAAAATTTTAGTTGCAAAAGACTATATAAAAGTTTTAAACGAAGATCTTGTGAGTTACATAGTAGATTGGACACAACACAATTCAATTAGGGCAGACAGAAAGGTAAATAGCATACATATTGAACTATTAAAAAGTGCTATACCAGGTATTAAACTAGTTGAACCTAAAGTAAGAAGTGATTTAAAAAACAAAAATTCAAAAAAAATGGACAACAATTGGACAATAAATGGTCGGTCCAGAAAATTTTTCAAAACAGTTACCTGATGGACAGTCCATTGACAGTCAAATGTCAACCAACGGACAGCTTAGGTTAGGACAGGGTAGTATAGGTAAGGATAGTTTAAGTAAGGATAAATTAGATAAGGATAATATAGGTAAAGATAGTTCAAGTAAAAATAATATAACTTCTGAAATAATGACAGAAGAACAATTATTACAAGCAGTTTATATAAGTCAAATTAAAGATAGAAATGCAAACAATATTATTGAATGTGTTAGTTATTTAAAATATTTACCAATAGAAGTAATCAAAATTGCATTGGAGCAAACATCTTTACAACAAATTCCAGAATGGAAATATGCAAGAGATATTTTAGATAATTGGATAAAAAAAGGTATAAGCAGTATAGATGATATAAAAAATAATTTTGAAAAAATATCAGAAAACTCAAATGTTAATATAACTGAAACAGGAGAATTCAAGAGAAAAGGAGATGAGATATTAAATGGATAAAAGCGAACAACAAAATAATTTTTTTATAGATAGTGAAGATAAACAAAAATTACAAAACTATACTTACCCAGAAATTCCAAAAGAACAATATTGTAAGTTTTGTAACAAAAAATTAGGATGGAAAGGCTTAATAAATCCATTTGACAAATCATCAATATTAAATTGGATCTCAATAACGGATTGTGACTGTGAAGAATTTCTAAAAGAAAAAGATAGAATAAAAAGATTTGAAGAGCAAAAAAGAATTGAACAAGAGGAAATAAAAAGAAAAAAAGATGAATTAGAGAAAATTCAAAAAGTCTTTAAAAATAGTAACATGACTAAAAGAGGAATTAAAAGAACATTTGATAGTTTTGAGGTAAACAAAGCAAATAGAAGAGCCTATGAAATTGCAAAAAAATATGCTGAAGACTGGGATAAATTTAAAAATGATGGAACAGGATTGATTTTCATAGGTCAATTTGGAACAGGAAAAACACATTTAGCATTTGCAATAGCAAATTATTTACTAAATCAAGGAGTACCAGTAGTATTTGAAACACTTATAAATCTAATGGAAAAACTAAAACTTGGATATGAAAAAGATACAAATTTAGGCTACTACGAAATTATAAAACTATATTGTGAATGTGATTTACTAATAATTGATGATTTAGGCAAGGAAAAATTGAGTGAATGGGTTTTAGAAAAACTTTTCCAAATTATAAATTCTAGGTATGAAAACATGTTACCTATTTTAATTACAACAAATTATAATGAAAAAGAAATAATCAAAAGACTAAGTTATAACAATGATGGAATTGCTGCTCAATCTCTTGTAAGTAGACTTAACGAAGTATGTTTAGAAGTAAATATGAATTTTGGTGATTATAGAAAAAGATAGGAATATAAGAATATGGCTGAATACACAATACAAGAAATATCTAAAGATCTTGGGTATAATAGTGTATAGGCAGAATTAACTTATTTTAAAACAAAATGTGAGAAATATGAAAAAGATAATGATGTTTGGAAAGAAATGTATAGAGATAAAGACAAACAATTTCTTGAATTAACCATATCAAAAAAACAAGAAAATGCTTTAACAATTAGGAAAAAAAGTTTTTGGGATTTTATAAGGAAATAAATTTGAAAGGAGAATATCAAATGGAGAAGAGAAACAGAGGATATGAGGAAGCTATAAAAAAATTAGACAAGATAAATAGTATGACAGAAATAGAAATCATTGATGTAGCAAAGAATTTGTTAAGAACAGTTACTTTAGATCGTAAACAAATTGAAGATAGATATATTATTACTCGAAATGAATTTTCTGATATAGTAAGAAAAACTGTAATGAATCCAGAATATAATGCAACTAAAAGAGAAAATGACAAAACAGTAATATTATTAAAATATATGGCCTATCTAAAGGAAGAAGCAAAACTTGATTATAACAGAAGATTGCTACAAATGATTAAGTGATAATAAATAAGAAGGAGGCTTTAGATATGGTAGGGCTGAATGATAATGAGAAAAAAGAACTATTAAATGAAATTAAGCATGATGTTTCAGATATATTAAGAGAACTAATAGAAAATATAAAAATTGATGTGTTAGAAATTATAGAATCTAATTTTTATGATGATGTGAAATATTCAATTGTACTTGAAAAAACAGAGAAGTTACTTAAAAATTATAGAGGATTAAGAGAACATATCAATAATATAAAAATTACAAAACTCGAAATAAAAGAAGCAGAAGAAACACAAATTAGGCATATAATGAAAAACTTATTTACAGATGATGAATTATATTTTGAAAAACTATACAAGAGTAAAGCAAATACAGAAATACTAGTAAGATTTTTAGAAAATATATTTAGAGCATATAAAGAAGAATGCGTGGGTTCAACATCATTACCAGAAATAAGAAAAAGAGATTTGCTAGAAAATTATTACATACAAGGATTATCACAACAAGAAATTCTGTTAGATTATCCAAGTCAAAAGACCTTTTATAAAGATAAAAAAGATTTAATAGAAGATTTAGCACCAAGAATTTGTGGTGTTGATGGCTTAAAAATTTAAGAGCTATCTCCAGAGGGGTAGCTTTATAAAAAACCTTTAGTAACTACTAAAGGCAGGAAAACACGCATCATGCGTGACACTCACACTTAGAAGGACAAGCCTTCTAGGGTTAATAAAAAGAATGAATAGTGATGTAAATATACATCATAAATTCACCCAGTGAACTTGTAAAAACACAATAATTTGGCTAAAAATATAAGCCAAGTTCACTTAGTGAACTTTAAAAATATCAAGTACACCGAGTGAACTTGTATATAAAAACTTTTTCATAAATAGAAAAACTCCCCCTTTTAAATATAGATGAAGTACACCGAGTGAACTTATCTTATATTTTTAGTCAAGGAAAGGATAAAACATGGAAACTATAAATAAAGAAAAATGTTTATTTGATAAAGGCACTAGATGTTATGCTCTAAATAAAAAAGATTGTAAAAAATGCAGTTTTTATATTCAAGATACTGAAGAAAATAGAACGAAGTACATAAAAAATTTGAAGGAAGATATAAAAAATTATGCACAAAACTATAAATAAGCCAGAAAGGAAGATATATATGTTATGGAAAATATTATTAGTCTTAATAACAGCAATATCAATACTTTTATATCTGGTTATACTAGGAGCAAATAAAAGTAAAACAATAGAAGAAAGAGAAGAAGATTATTTGCAGATGGTTGATGTTATTAAAAAACAGAAAGGTAAGGAAGATGAAAAAACTAATAATTGCAGAGAAACCGAGTGTTGCAAAAGAATTAATGAAATGTTTGAAAAAATGTACAAAAACTAAAGATTATTATGAAAATCAAGAATTTATTATAACTTCTGTTTTTGGACATATTTTAGAATTATATAAAATGGATGATTATAATGATGAATATAAAATATGGAATATAGATGATCTACCATTTTTTCCAAAAAATTTTGAATGGAAATTAAAAAAACAGAATGGAATAAAGGAAAGATATAATCTTATAAAAGAATTAATTTCAAGAAAAGATGTTGATATAATAATCAACTGTGGAGATAACGATAGAGAAGGTGAAGTTTTAGTTAATAATATAATTTACTATATATTCAAAAAGTTAAAAATTGAAAAGAAAGTAAAAAGAATATTATTTTACCTGATTTAGCACAATCAACAATTCTAAAAGAACTTAATAATTTAAGAGATATAGAGCAAACTGAAAATTGGTATAAAGAAGGATTAGCAAGAACCTATGTTGATTGGCTATATGGAATTAACTATTCGAGATTTGTTAGTTTGAAAACTAAAGATAAATTTCCTGTTGGTAGAGTAATAGTTCCGACAGTAAAGTTTATATATGATAGAGAAATGGAAATTAAAAATTTCAAAGAAAAGAAGTATTTTCAAATAGAAGGTACTATTACAAAAGGTGACAAAGAAGTAAAAGTAGAATTTGATGAAAAATATGATATAGAAGAAAATAAAAAAGAAAATTTAAAAAAGCAATTAGAGGAAAAAATAAAAGACTTAAAGGGAAAAAATACAATTGTAAAAGACATTGATGAAAAAGAAATTGTTAAGAAACCAAAGAAATTATTTTCTTTAAAAACTATTCAAAATTATATGTTTAATAAATATAAAACAAAATTAAGTAAAACTTTAGATTATGCTCAAACTTTATATGAAAAAACATATACTACTTATCCGAGAACAAATTCAGAATATTTAACAAATGAAGAAAAGGAAAAAATATCTAAAATAATAGAAAAAATTCAAAAAAATGAAAACAAAGATATTATAATGAAAGAAGATAAAAGAATTTTTGATAATACTAAAGTTGAAAGTCATAGTGCTATTATTATTACAGGTATAGTTCCTAAAAATGGAGAATTAACTGAAGAAGAAAATAAATTTTATTTAGCAATAAAAAATAGATTCTTAGCAAACTTTTGTAGAGAAGAATGTATTGTTAATGAGCAGACAATAAAAATTGAAATTGAAAATACAGATTTTAAAACAAAAATAAAAGGTACTAGTATAAAACAAAAGGGATATTTACAATTTGAAAATGACTTAACTGAAAAAGAAATACCTAATTTTGAAAAAGGAGAAATATTAAATATAGATTTTAAAATAGCTGAAAAGAAAACAAGTCCACCAGGAAAAGTAACAGAAGCAGAATTAAATAATTTCTATGAAAATCCATTTAAAAAACAAGAACAAGATGAAACAACAGATGAAGATTATATTGCTATTATGAAAGGAACAGAGATAGGAACAGTAGCAACGAGGGCAGGAATTATAGAAAAGGTAAAAAATGATGGATATGTAATAAGTAATAAAAATAATTTACAAATCACAGACAAGGGTATAAAATTAATTGAAGTATTAAACCAATTGGGAATTAATTTATATAAAGAGAAAACAGCAGAAATTGGGGAAGAACTAAAAGATATATATAATAATCAAAAATCTATAGATGATATATTAACTAAAGTAAAACAAGAAATAAAATTAGGAATGAATAAAGACAAGGAGATAGAAGAATACAAAAGTCAATCTATAGGAAAATGTCCAATATGTAATAGTAATATTTATGAAAATAGTAAAAGCTATTATTGTGAAAATTGGAAAAAATGTGGATTTTCAATATGGAAACAAATATGTGGCAAAAAAATAAACGAACTAATAGTTAAAGAGTTACTAGAAAGAGGAATGACACAAAAAATGAAAGGGTTTAAATCAAAATCAGGAAAGAAATTTGAAGCAGGATTAATACTAGAAGACAATAAGGTAAAATTAAAATTTGAATAAGATAAAAAATACTATGATGTCTAAGAGGTATGAAATGAAAGAAAAACTAGAAAGATTATATAATGAATGTGTTGAAGAACTAAAATCAATAAACATTAATATAATTGAAAATCATAAAATAGGAGAAATAGATATAAAATTAGCAAAAAGAAATTCAAAAAGATATGGATGTTGTAAACAGGAAAAACCAGATCAAAGTTGTTATCATATAGAAAAAAGAGGAAATAATATGATTTTAAAATATGATAAATTTTACGAACATCATATAGAAATTAGTGAATGGGTAATGGATTTAGATGATTCTATAATAAAGAATACAATTATTCATGAGATAATTCATTGTTTTCCTGGATGCAATAATCATGGTAAAACTTTTAAAAATTATGCTTCATACATAAACGAAAAATTAGGATATAATATTAGTAGATTAGGAAATAAAGAAATGGATTATAAAAGAAGTAATTTAGACTTTGAAAATGAAGCTAATAATTATAAATATAAAATTGTATGTCAAAAGTGTGGAGAAAAGTTTTATCGTAAAAGATTGCATAAAAATCTAATAAAAAAGTACAGATGTGGAAAATGTGGTGGGAAACTACAAATTATCTAAAAATAGCAAAAGATATTTTTTGTGTTTTTTCGGTCAATTAAGGCGAATAAGCATAAATTTGCTTATTCGCCTTAAAACATTATAAAACATAGTTATTAAATCAATGTTTTTCTCGGCATAAAGGAGTAGTCCTCTGGAGCTAAATCACTTTATTCCAATTCCACATTGATTTAATCTAAAAAATTAACAAATTTTAATTTTTATGTTATAATAAAACGGAAATAAAAAGAAAGAGTGATAAAAATGAAAGAAAGACAGATTATACACTTAATAGAAACAACACTAAAAGAAAAGATAGAACAAAATGAAAAAATTATTAGATATTCTTTTTTTGAAGTAAATGTTAAATATGATTTATCAGGAAAAGATAAGGATTTATTTATAAATTTATTGAAAATTAAATTAAAAAATAACGATTATGAAGTATATACACAAGGACAAAAATTTGAGTATAATAATGCAAAAATGACAGTACAAGATAATGAAGAATTAATTGCGATAAAATAAAAATAAAAAGGAGAAAGAAAAATGGGATTATTTAATGATGATAAGGAATTAAATCTTTTAAAAAACGCAGGAATAAAGGTTGAAAAAAATAAAGAATATACAAATGATGAAAAAAAACATATATGTATGCAAGTTTCTGAATTTATAATGAGCCACAGCTCAAAGAATGGAGATATTGCAAAATTACAGAATGATTATAGTAGTATTTTAAGAAAGATCACAGAGTAGAGGTTATATATGAAAATAGTAAAAATTTTTGATGTAGTTGAGCTTATTGATGGAAATAAAGCAACTATTTTAGAGATAGATAAAGATAAAGATAAGTATAAAGTAGAAGTAGTAAATGAAAATGGTATATCACAAGGAAATAAATATATTTCTTTATGTGAAATAAATGATGTTATATTTCAAAAATAAAATAACTTTCACAAAAGATGAGTAAGAAATAAAGATAAAGGATTGTGAATAGTTATGAGTGAAAAAATATATAAAGAATCTAATAAATCAGAAACAGAAACAACAATAAATATATTATATCAAGAAAAGATACTTTCTATATATACCAATAAAGTTGATTTGCAGAAACAGTTAATAAAAATATGTGGAAATCCAGAAAAAGAATATAAAATAAAAAGAAGTATTGTAGGAAGTAGATGGAATATTTCACTTAATGATAAGAGCAAAATAACAAAATTAATTTTGAAAGCAAACATTTTTGAAATATAAATATACTTAAAAATAGTAATTTATTGTTACGGTTTGGGAGGTGGTAGAAATAAACTATTGGTGGATAAAGAATTTATAGGTAAGGTATGTAAAATTATATTATTTAATGACCCTTTTGAAGAGCAAGGAAAAATAGTTGCAGTAAAAGAAAATTGGATAAAGGTTGAAGAAAAAAATAAAGTTCGTATAATAAATGGAGATATGATACAAGACATATCAATACTACCAGAAAAATATCAAAAGTAACTAACAAATTACATGTGAATAATTTATACAAGGAGAACAACATTTATGAAAAAAAGAGTTATAATTATACTAATCGGACTTGTTTTTGTTCTAACTTTTGTTTTAATGACAAATACAAGTAATAGTATCAAGAATTTATCTAATGAAGATAAAAAAGAATTGATGTCGGTATTAGGTATAAAGAATGCATCGTCTTTTTCTCCTATTTCAATTAATAAAGTGGATTTAGGCATTGGAGACGCAACTAAATGTTATATATTAAAATTTGAAATATCAATAGATGATTATAATGATAATTCATTAACATACCAAGATAAAGATACGGCAGAACTCACTTGTAATTGGAAAGAAAAAATAAATGATAAAACTTATATATGCTATGTTAGAGAATGGGAATATACAAATAATCCAAAAGATTTGTTTAATGAAATTTGCAATTTAAATCATAAATATTAAAGGATATAATTTAACAGTTGATATAAAACCAGAGCATGAAATGGAAAAAATATTATATGCAACTGATGAGCTAACAGGATTAATTGGAGCATTTGCTATTATGAGAACATTACAGGATTTAGAATTAAAATCAGTAAAGAAATAATATATGATAAATAAAGAAAATTAAGGTTAGATTTTGAAATCTAATCTTTTTTTGAAACTTATTTTAAATTTACTTGTAATTATAAATATAGATGAATTTAGGAGAAAATAAAATTGTCAAAATAATATAAAAATTCTTTGTTGATAATATTAAATTTTTCACAAATTCCTTTTTATAATAGAGATATTAATTTATACAAAAAGTTTAATTAATATGATTTTTATTATAAAAATTTAAAAAATATATGTAACAAATTGAGAAGCTGTGTGTATTAATAAAAAGAACTATATTCACAATCAATAATTATAGAATGAATAAAGGAGTAAAGAATGGAAGAAAAAACAGATGTTGATTTATATAATAGTTTCTTAAAAGGCAATAATAGTGCTTTCGATGAAATAATGAATCGACATAGAAAAAATTTAGTATTATTTATTAATAAATATATACATGATATAGAAATATCAGAAGATTTAGCACAAGATACTTTTGTATATGTTTTAATAAATAGAAAAGAATATGATTTTAAGTATAGCCTAAAAACATACTTATATACAATTGCTAAATGTAGAGCTAGTAATTATATAAGAGACCAAAAAAAGATTGTAAAATTTGATGAATCATATATCAGAGATGAAGAAGAACCTAGTCAAATAGAAGATAATTTGTTAAGAGCAGAAGAAAATTTGAAAATTCAAAAGGCATTAGCAAAATTAAAACCAGAATATCAATCAGTAATATATTTAAAGGATATACAAGATTTTTCATATAAAGAAATTTGTAAAATATTAAATAAAAATATGTCGCAAGTAAAAGTAGTAATTTATAGAGCAAGAAAATCTTTAGCTAAAACCTTAAGAAAGGATGGATTAGAATGTTAAGTGATAAAGATTTTAGAGATGAAGTATGGAAAAAATATGAATTTTATTCAAACAATAAAAACAAACAGAAGTTTTTTAAAGGCAATTTATATAAGAGAGAAACAAATATATATGATATAGCAAGAATGGTAGCAACATTTATTATTGTAAGTACATTAGGGGTTGGAATTGTATATGCTGGAACAATTATATATAATAATATATGGAAAACACCTACTGTTATTGACTATCAACAAGAAAAACAAGTAACAGAAAATGATATAAATAATTCAATAACAGAGGAAAAAGCAAAAGAAAAATCAAATGAAATTTTAGAAAATCTTGGAAAAGAAAAAGATGAAATAAAAAATGTTGAATTTATAAAATTTCCTGATGAAGATAAGTCATATTGGAGAGTAACAACTACTAAAAAATATGAAATACAAATTGATTCTCAAAAAGGGGATTTAGTATCATTCTACGATGGAACAATAGATGATACAAAAATAAAAGCAACAGCCAATGAAGCACTAGCAAAAGAAATAGCAACTCAACTTTATGGTACTATAACTGAAAATAAAGAATATGAATTAAAAGATATACAAAAATCAGTTATAACAAGTGATAGTTGTTTATGGCAAGCAGATTTCTGTAAAAAATATGATGGTATTTATAATGATTACCAATGTATAAGAATTACTTTTGTTCCAGAAATAAAACAAATTAAGATGATAAATATTTTTGATGAAAAATTTGAAAATAACCCAATAGTTGTAACTGAAGATGAGGCTATTGAAATTGTAAAGAATAAATTACAAAATTATGAAATAGTTGATATAAGTAGTGAGCTAAAAATAGAAAAAATGAATCCTTATGTGTATATGCAAGACAATCCACTAAAGGAAAACGAAGTTTATAAAACAGATAGGTTAATTAGAAAAGTATGGTCAATTAATTGTATTATAAATATAAATAATATAAGACAACAAGAAAAATACTATGTTGATGTAACAACAGGAGAAATTATAGGTGGAGATAGTATTAAATAGAAGTTTAAGACTAAAGAATTAAAAAGTATGTAACATTTTTTAGTGTCATGTGTATTAATAAATAAGGAGGGATTTTATGAGATATATTAAAACAATAATTTCTTTTACTGTATTTTTATTTATTATATTCTTTTTTAGTAATGTTGTTTTTGCAGCTGATATAGAAGGACAAACAAGCGTTAAAGTTGATACTATTCCAAGACCAAGCGATGAAGAAAGTGTAGAGGGACAAACAAGTGTAGTACCATCAACTATTCCAAGACCAAGCGATGAAGAAAGTGTAGAGGGGCAAACAAGTGTAGTACCATCAACTATTCCAAGACCAAGTGAGGAAAAAAGTGTAGAGGGGCAAACAAGTGTAGTACCATCAACTATTCCAAGACCAAGTGAGGAAAAAAGTGTAGAAGGACAAACAAGTGTAGTACCATCAACTATTCCAAGACCAAGTGAGGAAAAAAGTGTAGAAGGACAAACAAGTGTAGTGCCATCAACTATTCCAAGACCAAGCGAGGAAAAAAGTGTAGAAGGGCAAACAAGTGTAGTACCATCAACTATTCCAAAACAAAATGATAAAAACAGTCAAACAACAAAGCAAGATACAACATCAAAAGATTCAGAAAGTACAGAAGAAATAAGTGGACAAACAAATCTAATACCATCAACTACTTCAGGAGTAGAAGAAAATACTATTGATAATTCAAATTATAAAATAACAGATAATACAGTATTGAATAATAATGAAATAAATACAGTAAATGAAAATAAAGAAAGTAAAGTAAATATGATTATTGTAGTATTAGCAGTATTGATAATTTTAGTTGTTTCATTAGTAATTTTAAAAAAAAGAAATAGTAAAGATTAGAGTATAAAGGAATAAGTATGTAAACTCAGTGGGGATTCCGTTTGGACTTTTTAAATAGCAAAATTATCTTTTTAATATATATTATAATTGTGAGATTATTTTGAGGGAGTGATTTATTGCTCTCTCATTTTATATTTATATAATAAAATAATTGAAGAATAATAGAAAATATTGTATAATATTTGTGGGAGTAATAAAAAATGGAAAAAAATATAGAAAAATTAAAATTAAATGAAGAATTGATAAAGTTATTAAAAAAGAATAAAATTAACAAGATTAAACAATTGTCAAATAAAACAAAAGCACAATTAAAAGAAATAGGAATACAAAACTATCAAATTTCAGAAATAGAGATTAAGTTACAATTAGAAGGATTTGATTTAAAGGGAAACCACTAATAAATATTATAGAACTAAGTAGGAGAATTTGTATTAAAATGAATGAATATACATATTTTATTTTAGGTATATTATTGGGCTTATCAATAGCATTATATTTATGGGCCAATAGAGAGGAAAAGATAGAAAAGAAAATTAAGTTCAATCAAAGAATATTTTCTACACAAAAATTAGATGTTACAATGGAAAGTGTTGTAGAAAGGATTAGTGAAAAAATGAATGAATTAAGGAGAGATTTAACAGAAGATGAAAAAAATGAAATTATAACACAATGTATGAAAAAAAATTTTATATAAAAAATAAAATCAAGTATATTACAGTAGTCAAAATAACTACCACAGAGGAATTAAAAATATCCTTTAAAGACATTATAATAGTGTTGCGAGGTGGTGAAAAATGAATACTTTTGATAAATACTTGTTAAAGAAAGACAAACTTATTAAGAGAAGAATTGAAATAGATAGCTCGTTGTATGAGCAACTATCAAAACTAGCAGATGTTTATGATGCTTCAATAAATAAATTAGTAAATGTTGCAATAATTGAAATGATAAAAACTGAAAATGTTAAAATATATCAAAGACCAGAAAATGAAATTGCTGAATCACACAATTTTGCTATAAGAGAATCATCATATAATGCAATGGAAAAATTAAGAGAAAAATATGGTATATCTATTTATAAATTAACTAACATAGCAATTTATAATGCTTTAAATAGTTAGAGTATATTGAAACTAGAATTTATTAAAAATTCTAGTTTTTTTATGCAAAAAATGTCGAAAAATGTCATAAAATTTTTTTATACTAGAAATGACTAAAACAGAATACTTTTCGACTACTGGAAGGATTGACTAAAAATGTAAAAAAAAGTATAATAAGCACAGTAGGTCATATTATTAGTGTAATTATACGAATTATAAAAATAAAAACAAATAACTCAGATATGAAAAAAATAATGTACAAAGAT
Organism: uncultured Clostridia bacterium; assembly: GCA_947631785.1. Classification (GTDB taxonomy): domain Bacteria; phylum Bacillota; class Clostridia; order TANB77; family CAG-508; genus CANRMR01. The sequence goes on from CANRMR010000017.1 coordinate 18,695, forward strand.
AAAATTAATTATATGTAACAAAAAATATGATAATCAGAAGAAAGAGAGGAGGATAGTTAGAAAAAGTGGCTAATTAGAAGTATTATATGTAGTTTTAGTTATAATAAAAAATTTGAACGGAAGCCATAATATATTTTTTTAGTTTTAATTACAAACTCAGTTTGTAGGAAAGGATTATTATGGAAAACCAAAAAAGAAATGAAAAAGATGAAATTATACAAGTTGATGAACTTGGAAGAGTAAAAATTTCAATGGTTAAAAGGAAAAAACTTAACATTAAACCAGGAGATGAAATTGAAATTTACAAAAGTGGCACAAATATTATTTTAAAGAAGGTTGATAAAAATAACTGTAAAGAAATATCAGAAGAAAAGTGCATAATTTATAATGGAAAAATTGAAATTGACATTAAGATTAAAAGTGTTGATTATAATGGAAATAAGCACATTATAAGAAAAATTGATGAATTGGGAATAATTGTACTCCCAATAAAAATTAGAAAGGAACTAAACATTAAAGATAATGATAAATTAAAAATATATTTAAAAGATGACATGCTCATCTTGATAAATGGGAGAAAAAATAAATATGGACTTACACGATTCAAAAGAACACTAACATAAATTTAGTGTTCAAAAAATTGATCCGTATCATTAAATAAATCATCAAATGAAATTTCAAGAGCCATACAAAATGCTTTAATTTCAAAGTCCTTAACTAGTCGTTTATTATTTTCTATTTCATATATATCAGCAATATACATATTTACACCAAGTAATTGCATTTTTCTACATAAATCAGGTTGAGATAATTGTTGCTGTTCACGAAATTTTTTAATGTTTGAGCCAACAATATTTACATGATTGTTTAATTTACGAATAGAACCCATTGTGATAACTCCTTTCTAAATTATCATAAATATTTTATAATAATTTAGAGTGTTACCCTACAAACTGAGTTTTATTCAAACAAAATTTTATATATAAATGAAAGGAAATTTATAATGGAAATGAATAAAACAAAAAATTGGGAAGATAGATATTATCATAAAAAAATAATTAATTTAAAGGAAAATTTAAGTGACAAAGAATTAGAAATACTAAAAAAATTAGATATAGAAATTGAAGATAAAGTTTATACACAATATGAGTATGACATTATGATGCAAAAACTAGACTTTTATTATGATGAAATAGAAGATGAAGGAAATGATGAAGCTAAAGAATATAAAAAATCATTAGAAGATAAGGATGTCAGTATATGGGATTATAGAAGATTGATAATAACATTTGATGAATTATCTTCAAAATATATTTATGTATAAATATATTGATGAACAAAATGTTGACAAAATAAAAAATCCTAAAGAATTAATCTTTAGAATCTCGTATTTCAATATTTTCAACATTAAATATTGGATCACTAAAAAATTGTTCTAATGTTATTCCCATACCTTCACAAATAAGATAAAGTGTATCAATTCGAGGATATAAGGTTCTGCTTCTAAAAAAATCATTTAGTAAAGAAGGATTAATACCTGCTCCACATGATACTTCATACTTTGATTTTATATCTTTTTCTTTCATCAAAGTTTCAAGTCTATGTTTAATTGCTTCATTTAATTGCATTTTAATCCCTCCAATCTTACATAAATCAATAAAATTATAACAAATTATAATGCTCTACATTGCGTGAAAACACGCAATGTGGAAAGTAATAAAATAATTTTTAAATATTCAAATAAAAATGCTGTATTGCAAAAATTAAATTAAAGATATAAAATTAAAATAATAATTATGTGTTTTTTCACATATAGAAGAAAGGTGAAATAAATGATAGATTTTAATGAACTAATAAACGCACTAAAAGGAGATGGAGTTACAAGAAATTTAGATGAATTAGCAAGGATTGTTATACCTTCAAATTTTAGAAATGGAGTTTTTTTTGGAGGAACAGAAGTATATTTGTTTAAAGTAGATAAATATGTAGTCATTTCTAAAATAAATTATAATGGAGAAGGAATTAAGAAGGTTTTTGATGAATTAGGAAGAATACAAATAAATGCTGAAGTAAGAAGAGATTTGGAATGGAAAGCCAAAGATAGTATTTCAGTATGGAAAATTGATGATTATATTATTTTAAAAAAGGTAGAATCAAAGTGTGTATTTTGTGGAAATAATGCAGATTTAACTAATTATAAAGAAAAATATATATGTAAAGAATGTAAGAAAAATATTTCAAAAGCATAACATAATAAATTTGAATGACTAGAAAAAAGGGAAAAAAAATGGAATTGATTAAACACTTTTTCCAAAATATAATTGTAGTATGAAAAAAAGTCGATAAGAAAAAACTTGTCGGCTCTTTTTTCGTAATTTTTTAGGAAGGAGTAAATTTTATGAGCGATGATAAAAACAAAATAGGAGAAATGTTTGAAAAGGCATTTGCAAATAGAAAATTAGTCGCAAAAGAGAAAAAACAAGATGAAGAAAATGAAAGAAAAAATATTGATAATGAGCAAAAAAGAGAGGAGAAATCAAAAGAAGAAATAATAAAAACTTTTACAGATATTGAAACACAAAAAGAAGTAAAAGTAGAACCCCAAAAACAAGAAGAAGTAAAAAAAGTTGAAGAAGAACAGTCAGATGAACTAATGGAAGAATATAACGAGGATTATGAAGAAGAGTTTGAAGATGAAGAACTAGAAGAGGGATTAGAAGGAGTAAAACCTGATAATCAAACAACTATGATAAAAATAGAGGAATTAGAAGATTTTCCAAATCAACCATTTAAAGAATATTCAGAAGAAAAAGAAAAAGAAATGATTGATAGTATAAAAGTAAATGGAATCATAAATGACTTAATAGTAAGGCCACTTGAAAATGGTAAATATCAAATTCTTTCAGGACATAATAGAAAAAATTGTGCTAAAAAAGTGGGATTAAAGGAATTACCTTGTAAGATTAAAGATGTTGATGATGATACAGCACAACTAATGTTAGTTGATACAAATCTAGTACAAAGAAAAGATTTTTTTCCTTCAGAAACAGCTAAAGCATTAAAAATTAAAAAGGAAATTTATAAGAAAAAGAAAGTAGATAGTAATTTTTTTGATGAAATATCAAAAGAACAAAAAATGAGTAGGGGAAATATACAAAGATATTTAAGACTTAATTTCTTAATACCTGAAATAATGGCAAGAGTAGACAATGGAGAAATGACAATAAAAATTGCAGAAGATATATCTTTTCTTACTAAAGAAGAACAACAAAAATTAGACAGTATGTTAGAAGCTAAACCTCATAAAATTACAATCAATCAGGCCAAAAGATTAAGAGAAGAATCAGATGATAATAATTTGACCGAGCGAACTTTAAAAGAAATATTAGAAAATGAAGAAAAAGAAGTAAATAAAGATATAGAAATAAAATTTACAAAAGAAGAAACAGAAAAATATTTTAAAAATTTTGAAAATATCAAGGAAATTAAAGAATTTATAATATCTATGCTAGAAGAATTTGAAATTAATCCAAATAATGAGGAAATAATACATGGCTAAAACTGAAAGAGTTAATGCAACAATAAATTCAAATACCAAGAAAGATTTAGAAAAATTATCTGCTAAAACAGGAGTATCACAATCAGAAATAATTAACATAGCAATACAAGAACATTTAAAACTGATGAGTACAAAAGATAATATAGATTTTATTACTAATGAAATATATAGAGCAGTAGAATCTAAGTTAGATAAGTACCATAATAGGCTTTTTAGACTTTTAGCAAAGATTAGTAAAGCCTCTTTTACAAGTTTATATATAAATGCTCACATGCTTTCTTATATGTGTCAGAATGAAATAAGTCAAGAATTTCTTAAACAAGAAATAGATATTGCAAATAAAAAGGCTTATGCAGTTTTAAAAGAAGGATTTTTAGAAGAAGATATTTTTAAACTTTTTCCAAAAGACCTAGATTTTAATAAGGATTACTAATATGAATAATTCTTCAATTGTATATGTAACAATTAAAGATGACAAGAAAAAATCCAAATCAATACAAAGTCATATTAATAGATTATATGTTGATTATATTGCAACTAGAGAAGGAACTGATTTAGCAGGTAATGAACATGGTTTATTTGGATATGTAAAAAGTAGTAGTTTAGTAGAAGATATGAATTTAAAAGATATAACATCTTATATTAGAACTACAAGTAACAAAGATGTAGATATTATAAAAACAGTAATTTCAATGAGAGAAGAAGATGCAATAAAAACAGGTTTTACAGATAAAGAATCCTGGAAATGCTTATTACAAGATAAAATTCGAGAAATTGGAAATTCCTATAATATAGATTTTCATAATTTAGAATGGGTTGCTAGTTTTCATGCAGAAAAAGGACATCCTCATTGTCATTTGGTGTTTTGGGATTTAGGACAAATTAATAATGTGAAAAAACAGCCTTATGTTTCATACAACAAAATAAAAGGAACTATTGCAAAAGGAGTATTTGGAGTTGAGTTAAATGAACTATATGAAGTGAAAAATCAAGCAAAGAAAGATATTAGTGAGAATTTTAAACTATTTAATAAAGAGTTTAAAGAAGAATTAAAATTATCAAATCAGTTAAAAGAAGAAATGCCAAGTATATACAATAACCCTGTAATTAATTTTAAATTTGGCAAAAGCACAATAGAAAAAATAAATGCTAATTTAGAGGAAATAAAACAAAAACATAAAAATTATAAATATCAATTACAAGATCAAGAAGTAAAAGAAATAATTGATAAAACATCAAAGTTAATATTAGCTTGTTCAAGAGAATGTTTTAATACATTTAATAAGTACATTGAAACAGAATTAAAAATAAAAGAAATTTTATATCAAGCTAATAAAGAAGAATATAAAAAGAACACAAGAGCAAATGCTGAAAAGTTTATGCTAACTAAAATGGGAAATCAAATATTGAAATATTTGAAAGATGAAGAGTATGAAAATAAACAAATGCAATATCAAAAAGAAAAGGAAGAATACTTTGAAAAGAAAAAAATTCGAGAACAAGAATATTTTGAGGATGAAATGAGTTATTTAGCAATACAAGAAAGGAATAATGCTTGTAGACTTATTTCAGATATGTATTTTCTACTAAATAATGAAAATATTTCTAATAATGCTAGATACAGTAGGATAAAGCAAAAATACTCTAGTTTATCAAAACAAGCTAAAAAAGAAAAATGGCTAGAAAAGAGAAACGCATCTGGAATAGAATGGTTTACTTTGTAATCAAATAACTCAAGTACTAATAAAGGAGATATTTGATGATAAAAAAGATAGGGAAAAAATGTATTACTCTATTCATTGCTTTAATTATTTCAATTATTTTATCAGCAATCATTTCAGTCTGTTTAAATTTAATTTTTATGAAACAACCTGAAGAAATATTAAACCTCAATCCATTAGAAATAGTAAATAACTTAATAAGGTATTCATCAGCAAGAGAAATGTTTTTTCTCATTATATTAGCATTTATGATATTAGCTCTTATTTCAACATTTAAACTTTTTAAGCTAAATAATTACTATGCTAAAACTTACCAAGTAACTCCAGAAATTGAAATACCACTTCCAGTACGGAAAAAATCAAACACAACATCGGTTCAGCATGGTGGCTAGAAAAAAAGAAGTTTAGTGATAACTTTGGTGTAAATACAATTGATCCAGAAAATCCTACAATAAAAGAATTATTAAATCCTAATTCAACTAAAAGTGTAGAACCTATATTTTCTAAAGGTGGATTAACTGTTGGAAAGAAAGATAGAAATAAATATACTGTAAAATTAAAGAAAAGTAAAATTAAATTACCATATATACAAGTAAAAAAAAGAAAGGTTGAGGATGTATATTATATAGCTGACAATTTACATAGTTTAACCATAGGGGCAACTAGATCAGGGAAGACAAGGTCGGTGGTTCTCGAGAGTATAAATAATATTGCATTGGCAGGAGAAAACTTGATTGTTAGCGATCCCAAAGGAGAGTTGTATCAATATAGTTGTAAGGAATTGGAGAGATTAGGATATAAAGTTTTAACATTAGATTTTAAGAATCCATTAAAATCAAGTCACTATAATTTTTTACAGCCAGTTATAAATGCAGTAAATTCTGGAGATATACCACTTGCTGAAAATAGAGCTTCAGATATTGTAAGTTCTCTAGTAGGAGAAAGTAAGGGAGAGAAAATTTGGAATGATGGAGAAAAGTCTGTTATAAAAACTGGAATTATGGCAGTAGTAATGGGAAATACAGAACATCCAGAACTTCAAAATTTAACGAATGTTTATAACTTTATATCAGAAATGTGTTCAGAACAATCTGATAAAACTATGTTAATGGATTTATATTTAGATAGTTTACCAAAGAATCATCCTGCTGTAAGTGCTTTTGCACCTGCGAGAATTGCACCAAGTAAAACTCGTGCTTCATTCTTTACAAGTGCTTTAAATACATTAAATATTTTCACAGATAGTTATATTTCAAGTATGATAAGTTGTACAGATATTTCAGTAGAAGATTTAGGAACACAAAGAGTTGCTTTATTTTGTATTCTTCCTGATGAAAAAATAACTATGTATGGTCTTTGTTCATTGTTTGTAAATCAAATTTATATGGGGCTTGTTGAACTGGCAGATAGTAGAGGAGGACAATTAAAAAATAGAGTAAATTTTGTACTTGATGAGTTTGGAAATTTTTCAGCAATACCAAATTTTGCTCGGTTTTCTTACAGTAGGAGGTCGGAAGAAAAATAAGATTCAACATATTTATTCAACGGATTTAACCAGTTGAATGAAAAATATGGAGATAATACAGCTCAAATTATACTTGATAACTGCTATGTTTGGAATTATTTAAAAACATCAAATGATGTAACAGCAGAAAAAATAAGTAAAAAGATTGGTAATTATACAACAACAAATTTCTCTGAAAGTAATTCAAGTAATGGAGGAAGTAGTAATATTTCAACTTCTAGTTCAATGAATTTAGGTGCAAGACCACTTTTAACTCCAGATGAAATATTAAGAATAAATAGACCTTTTTTACTTGTAATGTGTTCAGGAAAGAAACCTGCAATGACACAAGCACCTGATTTAAGTAAATGGTATTTTAACCAAATGTATGGACTAGGAGATGAAGAATATAATAGACAGTTAAGAGAAATAAGAGAAGCTGAAAGAAAAACAAATCAAGTAAATGAAGTTAAACTTTGGGATATAGCGGATGTGACAAGAGAAGTTAAGAAAATGTTAGATGAAGAAAAAAGAGCAGAAATAGAAAGACAAAGAACAGAGAGATTTAGAAACTTTTAAAATAAATAAAAATATATTCAAGAATATGTGGGCCAATAAAACTTAGGAGGTTAAAAAATGAAAAAAGTAAAAAATATCTTTGGAAAAATGATAAGAGTATTAGCAAAAATATCAATTGGAATGGCTAGTATATTGCCTATTTTTATAGGAAGACCATGTTTAGCAGTAGAAGAAGTAAATGGAGGAGGAGCTATTCAAAGTAGTGTAATAGGTACAGGACTAATGAATATGATAAAGGATTTAACAGGAACACTACAATGGATTATACCAGTAGCAGGTGTAATGGTTATTTTATATTATGTTTTTAAAATTATGACTGGTGATGAACAAGATCAAATGAGATATAAGAAATCAATTGTAAAAGTATTAGTTTGTATTGTCGTAAGCATTGTAGCTGTTACAATTGTAAACTTAATAACAAAATATTTCTAAAAGGAGTGATTATATAGTGGGTGTTCAAGAAATTATTGCAGAAAGCAAAAAAAGAATGCAATTAGAAGCATTAAAGAAAAGAAACGATGAATTAGACCAATTGATTGAAAAATTGACAGAAGCTGAAGAAAAAATAAGACAAGAAAATTTAGAGGATTATGTAATGCCTGAAGATGTTGACAAGGAAATACAAGATAAAACAGAAAAAGATTATCAAAAAGAGCAAGAAGAAAACAAAAAATTATTTATTGAAAGAGAGGAAAGAAGAAAAAAATTAGAAGATGAAGAAAGACAGCTAGAAGAAAGTTTCTCTAGCAAAGTTCAAGGTTCTGTAGATGAAAGTAAAAAATGGTTTGGATATTTAAAAAGATATGTACTAATAGGATTAGTTACAGGTTTTCCAGGTATTGCATGTGCATATTTAGTGGATAAATGGCAAGAAAATAAAATGGTAAAAGAATTATATCAGGCTCATATTAACACAATAGTATATCCAGACAATGTTCAATTACAAAAGATTTATCAACAAAAAAGAAATGAATTTTGTAGAGTATATGATATAGATAAAATTGAAAAAAACATAAAAGAATCTAACTTAATATCACAAATTAAAGTAGATAGAAATAAATTAATTAAATTAAATGATGAAATTAAAACAGCAGAGGAAATGTATAAAAGAAGTTTAGATTTAGCAATTGAAAAGGAAGCTGAAATTATGGAACAAGAGGAGGCTGAACAAATTGCTAATCAAGAAGAAATGGATGAGGAATTTGAATTAGAATTGAAACCAAATTAAATAAAGATTGAAGATTATTAAAATAAGGGGAAATAATAAAAAGGGAGAATAAAGTATGGCTGTTTTAGTAGCAACAATAATAACATATATTTTAAGTTGGCTTGCAGAATGTATATTAAACTGGTTTACAGGTGTTTATGATACTATGTTTTGGAATGGTTTTGCCATAGAGATAAATTTTAGAGATCTTGAAAATTTTAATATTCGGAGGATTATATAATGTAATTTATACCTTTGCTATTAGTTTATTAGTAATGTTCTTTATAAAGAAACTTATAGAAACATATTTGGCTTGGACAAATGGCGATGCAGACCATAATCCTTTAAGTGTTTTAATTGGATTTTTAAAAGCGATGATTGTAATGGTATGTTTTGGCTTTATATATACACAATTCGCTAATATATTTTATGAATTTTTCTATAGTTTGCTTGAAGGCATGACTGGAAGTAAAACAATAGTAACAGCTATAAGTAATAGTATAGCTTTTAATGTATTTGGAGCAATATTATATTTAGTAATTGCGATACAATTAGCACTATTATATTTTCAATTTATAACTAGAGGAATAGAAATGTTTATTTTGCGTTTAGGAATTCCTTTTGCTTCTATTGGCTTATTAAATAGTGATGGAGGAGCATTTAATGGATATATAAAAAAATTTATTAGTAATGCGTTTACAATAATTTTACAATTATTACTAATGCAATTAGCAATTATTTTATTAAATAAATATCATTTTGTATTAGCATTATCTACATCAATGATAGCATTAAGAACTCCACACATGTTACAAGAGTTTATGGCAACAGCAGGTGGTGGAAGTGCTTCTGGAAAACTTGCAACAGTAACAAGAGTAGTAAATACCTTTAGGGGTGGTATTACAAAAGGTAAAGGATAGAAACGAGGTGAATAAATTGGTAACATATTTAAGAAAAAATTTAGACAAAGCTATTATTCATCGAAATAAACCATATACGATAACTTATTTAAACCAGGAAGGACAATATAAAACAATAAAAAAAGAAAATGATTTATATAAACTATGTACTTGTATTATGGATGATACATCTCTTATAGAAAATAATATAATTACAACTTTTACTTATGATATTGATAATTGTTGTAGATATGCTTGGGGTTTTGATACAAAATCAGCAATATATTATATTTTAAATAATATACAAAACTTGAATAATACTATAGTACAAGTTACTTATGCAGGAAAACAAATGTATTCTCTAAAAAATAATGTAATAAATGAAAAAGAATTACAAAATTTGAAAATGCAAGTACAAGCATATAAAGAGCAAGTAAATATACAAAAAGAAATAATCAAAATATATGAAGAAGAACAACAAAGATATGAGGATTTAGAAGAAAACGAAAGTAGGTGAGCAGTCAGTTGAGTATTATAAATCAATTAATAAGCTATTTGACTATACTTGCAGGTTTTTGTACTGTATGTATAATATTAGTTTCAGTTTTTCAGATTATGGTAGGAGATGAAGGAGATCAAAAAAGATATTTAGTCAGAATAAAACATAGTATTATAGCTTTTATACTAATAATTGCTATTGGTAATATTCAAACATTAATACAAGGATATTTTCCTTATCACGAATCAGCTAGTTCGATAGGAGATTTTAGTACAATTCAAACCAGTATTACTGATGGAACATTAGAATATAGCCATGAAGATGTAGATGGAAGAAGTGTAATAAAAGTAGATTATCAATACTATGTAAATACAGGGGAAAAATTGATTAATTTAGGAACATGGACTAACTCATTTAAAATATGGTGTTCAGTTTATAAATTGTTTGATGATTGTCAAGGAATAACTAGAGGAAGTGTAGCAAAAGACCAATATTATATATCATGGGAAAAAGATAAAGTTGAAAGTGAATATCAAGGATTTTTAATATCAGCAGATGTAAAAGGAGAGATAAAATCAAAAGATGATTATTACAATCTAATGGGAGATTGGAAAACTAAAAAATATCAACAATATACATGGGTAAAATAAGGAGGGGACTTATGGAAGAGGAACAATATCAAATTCAAATGCCATCTGATATAAAAACCAGAATGGAACTAATAAATGGAATTGGAATTAAAGAACTAATAACAACAGGTATTGCAGGAGGAATCTCTCTATTAGTAGCATATTTATATTTCTTAATATTTGGTGGATATATTATAGCAGTATGTGTTTTTGCAATAGGAACAGGAGGAACTTTTGTTATGGTTATGAAAGATAAGCATAATACATCTATTGCAGGAATGATAGGAAATATTATTAATTTTTATAAAAAACAAAAATTTTATAAATATGTAGTAAAGGAGGAACAAGTAAATGATATTACAATTATTAAATGATTTATTTGGAAAGAAGAAAGAAAATATTTCAGCTAATAAATTTCTTAATATACGAGATATACAAGGAAATTTTTTATATACAATTTCAGATAATAAAATAATTGCATATTTAAAAATTTATCCTAAAAATTGTAATCTAATGAGTTTACCAGAAAGAGTAGCACATGCAAAAAGTATAACTAAAAATTTTGCAGCCGAACTTAAACCTTTTAAATTATTCTTTGCAAATAGACCAATTGATTTAAACAAAAATTATGATTATCAAGTGTACCTTAAAGAAAAAGAAAAAAATTCACTTAAATATTCTTTGTTGGAAAAAAGAGCAAAGAGTTTTGGAAATCTTTCAACTACTGGAAAAGCTGAAGAAAGTGAAATTTATTTGATGATTTGGGAAAACAATGATGAATATGCAGAACAAACATTGATGAAAAGATTAAATGAAATGAAAATGAAATTAACTAATAGTGGATATAAAACAGAAATACTTGATGAAAAATTAATTATACAATTAATCAATAGTTTTAATAATTCAGATTCTGTTTATCAAGAAAATGCAGAGTATTTAGAAACACCACTTACTGTAAATATATAGAAAAAAGGGAAATAAAACGGAATTGAAACCATCTTTTTGTACATATATAATATTATTATGAAAAGCTGTCGAAATAGCAGAAGACCTGGAATTAAATTCTAGGTCTTCTGCTATTTCTGTGCTTTTTAAATTTGTACGAAAAGGAGAAAAGCATGAAACAAAAAGAAATGGAAGCAATTCCAATTAATTATGATTTATTAAATTTAATAACTCCACAAGGTATCTTACTAAAAAACAATAAAGTAGAATTAGGAGAAATTACACATAAGTTACAATACATAAGTGGTTATCCATCTGCTGTAAATGTTGGATGGCTGATGAACTTAAAAGAAATGCGTAATACAACAGTAAGTTTATTGGTAACACCAATTGAAGATGTAAGTGCTTATGTTGATGGAATTTCTAAAGGTATTACAGTTAATAAAAATATTTATAACAACACTAATAATGAAGCACTAAAAACACAGGCAGAATTTAAAATTCGTTCTGCTGAAAAAATAATAAAAGATATAACAGTAAATAATATTCCTTATATTAATTTATCTTTTGTAACAAGAACTTCAGGAAATACAGATAATAATTTTGCTGAAAGTTGTAGGAGTGTAAAAAATGAATTAGCAGGAATGGGATTAAAAGCAAGAGTTCCTGCATTTTTACAAGAACAAGCACTAAGACAATCAAGTCCTTTTGATACATATAGTAAAGAAATATTAGATATATCAAATAAAAATATGTCTTTGGAAACATTGTTTCTGGGATTACCTTTTAGTCGGAAGTGGTTTAGTAGATGAAAAAGGATATTTTCTTGGAACTGATGAAAATGGAAAGATTATAGTTTTATCACCATTTTCAAAGAGCATCTATAGACCGAATTATAATATTGTTATTGCAGGTTCTTCAGGTTCTGGAAAATCATATTTAGCAAAAATTATAATGTTGAATGAGTGGTTAAATGGTACTAAATTGTACATTTTAGATCCTGAAGATGAGTATGTTGAATTGTGTAAAAAAGTAGAAGGAAAATGGGTAGATTGTGGAGGAGGAAAAGGAGAAAAAGTTGGAAGAATAAATCCATTACAAATAAATCCATTGTCAACTATGCAGGAAGAAAAAGATGAAGATGATGAATATACATCAACAAAATCAGCATTAGCATTACATTTGAATTTCTTATCAACTTTCTTTAAACTTTATTATCCAGAAGCAACTACTTTAGAAATAAGTATATTAATAGAAATAATTGAAGAATTATATAAAAGTTTTAACATTGATTGGGAAACAGATATAAGTAAATTGGAAAATAGTCAATTTCCAATAATGGAAGATCTATATAGATTATTGGAAAAGAAATCTAAACAAAATTTAGAACATAAAACAGAAATAGAAACATTGAGGTCAATTGTAAGAGGAATGGCAATAGGTGAAAGTAGCGAAATATTTAATGGACATTCTAATATAAAAATTGATAACAGCTTTGTTTGTTTTAGTATTAGTGCATTAGAAAATGCTGATAAAAATATTAAAGCAGCTCAATACTTAAATATATTAAGACTATGTGAAAATTTAGCATTTAGAGATAGACAAGAAAGAGTTTATGTTGTCTGTGATGAGGCTTATTTATTAATATCAAAATCACATCAAGGAATTGAATTTTTAAGAAATTTCTGTAAAAGATGTAGAAAAAGAGAGGCAGGACTAATTACTATTACACAAAATCTAAATGACTTTCTAGCTCCAGAAATTAAACAATATGGACAAGCATTATTAGATAATAGTACATATAAGTTCTTTTTTGGAACAGATGGGCAAGATCTTGCTGAAATAGTAAGAATCTATAACTTAAATAGTGATGAAAAGGGAATATTGAGTCAAAAAGAACAAGGAAGAGGACTATTATTTGTAGGTTCAGGTCACATGTTAATAAATGTAAAAGCATTAAATTGGGAAAAAGAATTCCTAATAGGTGGTGGTAGATAATGAATGATAATCAAAACACATCAAAAGATTTAACCACTATGGTATTCAGTTTTTTATCAAATAAAGTAAAGCTAATTATATTAGGAGTTATAACTGTATTATTGATTATAATATTTATTCCAATAATTGCTATAGCTTCATTAACAAGTGGTGATATAGATGAAGAAACAGATTCATCTCAAAGTGTGGTAGGAGAAGTGGTAACAAGCGATTCTACTTATAAATATATAAATGCAACTTTTCCAATGCCTTTTGAAACATGGGATGGTTCAAAAGATGTTATAACTTCAAAATTTAGTAAAAGTAGAACAATAGTTGTAAAAGGACAAACACAAACAAAAGCTCATACAGGAATAGATTTAGTAGTCGTTTCAAAATCAAGTCCTCGTATAGCTTCAGTATATGATGGAACTGTAGTAGTAAGTAAATCAGGTACAACAGGATATGGTAATTATGTTGTTATAAAACATTCAATAGAAGATAAAACAATATATACATTATATGGACACATGAAAGAAGGCTCTATAATGGTAGCTGAAGGAAGTACAGTAACAGCAGGACAAATATTGGGAACGATGGGAAGTACAGGAAACTCAACAGGACCACATCTTCATTTTGAAATAAGAATTGGAGAAAATTCAAGTAATAAAGCAGTAGATCCATATCCATATTTGTTTGGAAATTAGGGAAGAAGGTGTATTAATGGAAAATAAAGAAGAATTAAAAAAGCAAGTAATTGTATTAGGAATAATACTATTGATAGTAATTGTAATTGCTATTATTTTAAATATAAATAAAAATAGTAAATACAATATAAAAGGTACAAATAATAATGAAGCAATTACAAATTCATCAGTAGAAACTAAAGATGAAATGATGAAAAATTTAAAAGGATTAATAGAAGAAGAAACAGGAGAAACGGAACTAAAAACAGATAATGCAGAAACTACTACAACAAGTTCTAATGAAATGATTAAATATCAAGAAACAGAATATGAAAACTACTAATGTTAGGTGGGAATAAAGATGGAAGAAGAAATAAAAAAATATCAAAAATATATTTATATTTCAAATAAGATTAATCCTTTTATAGAAGAAATCTGTAATGAGAAAAAAGTAAGTTTACTTACAAGATTTATAAATGAATATAATTTAGAACATTTTTTACAAAGCGAATTAAAAAATTTAAACAATATAGAATATTTAATTATTGATTACAATGCTATAAAAAATAATACAAAAGAAAATGATATTGTAACAGCCTTATCCAGAATAAGAAGAATGTATGATATACGAATCATATTTATTATGGAAGGAGCTACAAAAGGTAATATTTTATTAGGCAGATTATTTAATCTTGGAATATATAATATTATTTCAGCTACTAACGATGTATTATTTAAAGAAGAACTTAGAAAAACATTAACAGAAAAAGGAATGAGTTTTGCAAATGCTGTAAAATATCAACTAGACAAAAATGTATTTGCAATAAATAATAACACAAATGTTATAAAAGAAACTTATGTTAAAGTAAAACAAGCAGTAACTGTAGGAGTATGTTCAACAGAAAGACATTTAGGAGCAACTACACAAGCTATAAATATTACGAAATATTTATCAGGACTATTGAATATAAAAGTTTGCTACATAGAAAATAACAATCATAATAGTATTATTGAGATTTATAATACATCAAATAAGGAAGAAGCAACATATTATCAAGAATCAGGAAAAATTGAATATGAAGGTATAGAAATGTTTATGAAATCAAATATTGGAGAAATTATGAATAATAATTATGACTTTTATATATTCGATTTTGGTTCAATGGAAGAAATGAATGATAGCGATATAAATAATTTCTTAACAAAAGATATTAAATTTGTAGTAAGTGGAACTAAATCATGGGAATTAAGAAATTTATTTGAAGCATTTGAAAAAATAGGAAATGATAAAAGTGTCAATTTTATATTTAATTTTACGCAAAAAGAAAAAAGAAATTTTTTTAAAGACAATATGGGAGAATATAAAGAAAATACATTCTTTTCTAATTATATTGAAGATCCATTTATAGTAGGAAATAAAATATATTGGGAAAGAATATTTAATCCGTTTATTTTAAATAGCAATATAGAAGAAGTAAATAAAAAGAAAAATTGGTTTAATATTATAAAAAGAAAGGATAAAAATAAATGAATCAAAATAATACTTTATATAAAGCATATTTAGAAAAGAAAAAAGAAAATAAATTAAGAGAAAAAACTTTAAAAAAATATAATATATCAGATAGTGATAAAACAATTATAATAAGTAAAAATACAAATAAAATTCTATTATTTATATGGGAAGTAATTGGAAAGTTATTTAAACTAATTTTTATAATTACTATTGTTATACTAGTTACAATAGGAACAACAGTAATATTAAATGAGCAATTAAGAAATTATATATTAAATTTTCTATAGAGTATCATTTTTAGAAAAAAGGGAAAAAAAATGGAATTGAATTATAGATGATATAGAATTATAATTAAATCATTCCAAATATTCTTGAATAGTTTGTTGATTTATTTCTGTAAAAGAATATTTCTCTCCTTTCATTTATTTTGATTAAAGAAAGTATCTAATAAGGTACTTTCTTTTTTAGAAAAAAGGGAAAAAAAACGGAATTGAAATTTTATATGTAAGATAATATAATTCAGTTATCCCCCTAGACAAATGGTAAAATACAATCATTTACCTCTAATTTTAATTTGTAAAAAGTATCTAGTTAATAGGTACTTTTTTTGGTGTAAAATATATCAAAAAATTAAAATTAGTGGAAAAAAATATTGTTTTATGCTATTATAAATAAAAATAGTAATTTAATTAAATATAAGTTGTTGCTGAGATTTAAATTTATTGATATGAGGTTATATAGTATGAAGAAGAAAAAAATAATAGTAATTATATTTTTTGTTTTAATAATTTTATTAGTACCAATACCAATGCACTTACAAGATGGTGGAACTGTTAAATATAAATCATTAACTTATAAAATATCAAAAGTTCATAGGTTAAATACTAATTCAAAAACTGGTTATGAAGATGGATTGATAATAGAGATATTAGGAATAAAAGTCTATGATAATGTGTTTGTAGATATTTCTGATACTAACGAGAAGAATAAAGTAGAATATAATAAAGTAAATGAAGTTACTTGGGAAGAAATTACAACAGATGGTGTAAATGAAGAACTACTACTAAAAAATGTAGATGAAGAAGTATTAACTCAAATTGCAACAGAACTTCAAACATTAGTAAAAGAAGAACAAGAAGAAGAAAAAGAAAATCCAGAAATAGTAATCACTGAAGGATTTGTAAGAGTTTTCAAAAGTGAAAGATATAAAAAGGTTTTAAATATGGGAGAATCTGCTATGAAACCACTATATTTGATTTTATACAAAAGTCCAAATGCAGGTTTATACGAATATATTTGTGCAAATGCTTTATACGAATTATCAGGATATGATTTTGAATGGGCTAATTCAAAAGAATTTATGGAGAATTTTAATAAGAAAATTATAGAGAATAGACAATAACAAATTGCGTTAATTAAATAAATAGTAATTTTTTATTTAGATTGGAGTTTTAATTATGGTGTTTGATTTAAAAAAAAGAATATTATATGCCTAAAAATAAACCGAATATTATTGAGATACCCAAAATGAATTATATTGCAGTAAGATGAACAGGAAAATCTAACGAAGAAAATGGAGATTATCCAAATACAATAGGTTTATTATAATGAACAAGAATATAATGAAATTAAGATTGTAATTCCGAAGTATATATTTAGTTCTAGAATTTCATTAGAGGCAAAAATGTAAATGGAAGATTTTTTTAAAAAGTTTAAAATCAAATATGGATTATAAAAATAAATTAATCATCTTCAATATCATTAAAAATATCATCATCAAAAAATTCATTTAAATTTATGTTAAAACCGTAACATATACGAATGATAGTAAGTAATTTAGGATTCTTACTCGAACCATCAACAAGGCTATTAGCTGTAGATTGACTCATACCAGATAGCATAGCAAGTTTATTAATAGTAATATTTTGCTTTTGGCATAATTTTAAGACTCTTAGTTTGATTGCTTCTTGTAATGTCATAGTAATTCCTCCTTTCAAAAATAGTATAGCAAAAACGAATTCAAAATATTAACGACACATTGTTGACTTTTAAAATTTATAGTTATAAAATACCAACAGAATGATAATTGGGAGGTAAAGATGGAAAAATTTTTCAATAACGATGAAGTTTTAAAAGATTTATATGAGGTTAGATGTGAAAAGTTTGCACAACAGTATGTCGAAAAATATGGAGATTCTGATGATTTGAAAGAAGTTAATAAAGAAGAAAGAAAACTAGAAAATATATTAAGAGAAAAGATAAAAAATAAAAAAGATATAGAAATTATAATGAGTCAATTTGAGAAAATTCAATATGCAAATATGAGAGTACATTCTTTCTGGTTTGATAAATTTTACAAAGTGGGCTTTGCGGATGGAATAAGCTTCAAAAATGAGATAGAAAAAATATAATAATAAATTTTTAAGTTAAATTGAAAATCCGAAATCTTTGTGTTAATATATATAATATATTAAAGTTATTATTGTGAGGCATTACATTATATGTTAAGTAAAAATGATGAAGAATATTTTGAAAATAAGATAAAAAATAGTGATAATGAAATTCGTTTTACATATTTTGAATTTAGAGTTAAAAGAAATATGAGTGAAATAGAAGCAAAGCAACTATTAAAAATATATCAAACAAAATTAGAAAATATGGGCTATAAAGTATATTTAGAAGGCGAAAAATTTTATTATAATGGTGCAAATAGGACTGTTCAATCGAATGAATTAATGATTGCTGTAAAGTAAATAATAAGTTGTTTCTAAAAAAAATAATAAATGGAATTTTTAAGTTCCATTTATTATTTTTTTAAAGTATTGAAAATTAAAATATAATAAGTTAAAATTATAATATATAATTTTTGGGGGATGTTATGATAAAATTAATAGGAAATGAATTGCAAAAAATATTTAAAAGAAAAAATATATATATTTTATTTTTAATAATATTTATTTTTATAGTTGGATTTAATTTTTTAAAGAGAACATCTATTCAGGAAGATGTTCAATCTATATACTTAAATATTTATAATAATGATAAGTCTAGTTTAGAAAATTATGAATATTTAAATTTGCAAGAAGATTATTCAACTATTTTAGAAAGAGTTGAATTAGAAAAATATGCTATTGAAAACAAAATTGACTATAATATTTTACTAAATTCTGAAAATAAAAATATGTCATTACCAAATGATGCAAGAATATTATTAATGAAATTTTTTGATAATTTTGATATTGCTTTAATTATAATAATAGTTTATATATCTAGTACAATTGTAGCAGAAGAATTTGTAAGTGGAACTATTAAAAATTTACTCATAAAACCACATACAAGAATAAAAATTATATCTTCAAAAATATTAGTGATTTTATTAATATGCTTAATTTTACCAATCATATTTTTGATAACTCAATATATTGTTGGTGGGCTTGTTTTCGGATTCAATAGTTATAGTTTAAGTGCAATTAGGTTTAATCATATTAAATCTAATATAGAAGTTATTCCTATGTATAAATATATAACAATAATTATTATATCAAAACTTCCAATGTATATAGGAATTGGGCTAATAAGCATACTAATTGGAATTATAACTTCTAATGTTGCTTTAAATATATTGCTTTCTATAGGTATATATATTATATCTATTATAAAAAATCCTGTTATTCAAGCTATGAATATATATAAATATATATCTATATACAATTGGGACTTTAGCAAATATTTATTTGGAAATAATTATAATCTTATAAATAATAATATTATAATACCTATAGTGTCGTCATTAATTACATTAATTATAATTTATTTATTAATAATAAGTATGTTTAAAAATAAAGAAGTAACAAATGAGAGGTAGAAGAATGGAAGTATTAAAGTGTGAAAATCTTGAAAAAAGAGTAGGTAAAAATATATTAGTAGAAAACATTAATTTTACTATTAATAAAGGAGATGTTGTAGGTTTTATAGGAGCAAATGGAGCTGGAAAAACAACTACTATTAAATTAATTTTAGGCTTAATAAAATTAACTAAAGGAAAAGTTTTAATAAATGGTTTTGATATAAAAAAAGATTTTATTAGAGCAATAGAAAAAGTTGGAGCAATTGTAGAAACACCAGACTTATATATGTATTTGTCAGGATATGATAACTTAAAAATAACAGCAAATAATTATAAAAATATATCCAAAGATAGAATTTATGAAGTAGCAAAAATTGTTGGATTAGAAAATAGAATAAAAGATAAAGTATCAACTTATTCTTTAGGAATGAGGCAAAGATTAGGAATAGCAGAAGCAATAATAAATTCTCCAGAATTATTGATTTTAGATGAACCTACAAATGGACTAGATATAGAAGGAGTAATAGAAGTTAGAAATTTAATAAAAGATTTATCAGAAAAAAAAGATATTGCAATTTTAATATCAAGTCATAATTTGCCAGAAATTGAAAATGTTTGTAATAGAATTATAGCAATAAAAAACGGTAAATTGATACTAGATAATACATTAGAGGAATTTAAAACTTTAGAAGATGGAACAAAATTAACTTCTGAACAAGCTTTTATAAAG
>CANRMR010000018.1 GCA_947631785.1 uncultured Clostridia bacterium
ATGGTCTGCAATAGATTTTGAAAATAAAACTATAACTATAAATCATAAAGTAGTAACAGTTACAAATGAAAACGAAGGTGCTGAAACTAAAACAAAAATGATTACTAAAAGCAAAACAAAGAATAAATCTAGTTATAGAACATTACCTTTATTTAAAGAAATTGAGGAACTGTTACTATATACTAGAAAAATGCAAGAATACTATATGTCTATATTTAAAGATAGTTACAATAAAAAATATAAAGATTATGTTTGTTTAGATGAAATGGGAAATTTAAGAAAGCCTGATTATGTTAGTCATAAGTTTAAAGAAATACTAAGAAAAAATGGTTTAAGAAAAATAAGATTTCATGATTTAAGACATAGTTGTGCCACACTACTTGTAAAGAAAGGTATATCTTTAAGAGAAATACAAGATTGGTTAGGGCACTCCAGCTCAAGAACAACTGAAAGATATACACATTTGGATTCGAGTACAAAAATTAAATCTGCATCTGCTATTGAAAGTGCTTTAAGTTTTAATAGCAATAAAAGTAATGAAACAAATAAAAAAGATATATTAGATCTGGACTCTAATACATCTACATTAGAAAATATTTCAAATTGTTAGAAATTTGTTAGAAAAATCTAGCAATTTTATTATAAAAGCATCAAGGTTATATTTTACGAAAGCCTTGATGCTCTTATGGTGCAGATGGCCGGAATCGAACCGGCACGGTTTATTCAACCGCAGGATTTTAAGTCCTGTGCGTCTACCAATTCCGCCACATCTGCATATTATATTTGGTAGCCCTACAACATTAGTTATTATATTATGATTTTTTTTCTTTGTCAATATATTTATTAAAAAATTTATTAAAAAAATTTTTTATAAATTTCTTACTTCAAAAAATTTTGTAAATCTTTATAAACAATATCAGATATCCATTCTTTATTACTTTCTATATCTTGTCTTATAAGTGTCCCATTGATAGGTATTGTTTTTCTTTTTAAGTCTACTTGCCTATCTACAATTCCTAGGTATTTTGAAACATATTTACCATATGGTTCACTACTATAAAAATGTGTTGGCTTTTCGTTTTTTATTATTTTAATTAAGTATTCCATTTGAATTTTCACGCTTTGATCATCTAAACCATATTGTTCTGGAGGATTTTTAGCAAAATATATTTTAATTTGTGGATATAATTTATTTATCCATTTTGCTCTTGTATTTATATCAATATCTAATACATTAGTTTCATATAATACAATAAAAAACTTATCCATTTCTTTTAAACCTGTTTCAATTAAAAATTGATGTCCTTTATGAAATGGTGCAAATTTTCCTATTGTAAAACCTATTTTTTCCATTATATTCTCTTTCCTTCATAATTTTATTTTTTTACTTTAACTATCATAACTTTTTTATGTTTTATAATTATTATTAGAAAAAACACAAAAGTCAAATGACTTTTGTGTTTTTTGACATTTTACTTAATCTTCATCTATAAAATCAAATTCATCTTTAAATTTTTCTTTAAATATTTCAAATACACTTTGTAATACAGATTCATCATCTACACTTACATATGATTCCTCATCTTCTGATTCGGTATCTTCTACTTTTAAAATAACTACTTCTCCTTCATCGATATCATCTACAGGTAAAAGAACAACATATTCTTCACCTTCATATTCAACTAGATCTAAAAATTCAAATTGTACTTCATTACCTTCCTCATCATTTAAAACAACGATATTATCTAATTCTTCGTTTTCCATTATTTATCTCCTTTCATTATTTATATAAAATTGTATTATTACAATATTAATAACAAGTAATTCTTTTCTATTTTTCCTTAATTTTTTGTTTTCTATTCAAATATATCTCTAGAATATAAACTGCAGATAATGTATCTACTATATTTTTTTTGTTTTTAGGTTTAATCTCTAAAAAATTCATTGTTTTATTAGCTGCTACAGTAGTTAGTCTTTCATCTATAATATGAATTGGTATTTTAGGAAATTTACATTTTAATTTATTTATAAATTTTTTTGTAATTTCAACTCTATCAGAACATGTCCCATTCATATTGTATGGCATACCAATTACAATAGTATCTACTTCATATTCCTTTATTATTTCTTCTATTCTTTTTAAAACAATTTTATCATTTCCATTGTGGTGTATTGTTTCTAGTCCTTGAGATGTAATTGCTAAGCTATCAGAAATTGCAATTCCAACTCTTGCATCTCCATAATCAATTCCTAATTTTCTCATTTTATTCTTCTAACCCTATATAATTTTTTACCATTTTTTCTAATAATTCGTCTCGTTCAATTTTTCTAATTAAACCTCTGGCATTATTATGGCTTGTTATGTAAGTTGGATCTCCTGATAAAATATATCCAACAATTTGATTTACAGGATTATATCCCTTTTCTGCAAGTGATGTATATACTTTTTTTAATATTTCATGTGTTTTTATATTTTCTTCTCTTTCTACCTTAAAGTTCATTGTTTTATCAAAATCCATACTATCTTCCTCCTTGTTTTTAAATAATACTAATTGAATTTTCTTCTTCTGGAGCATTATCTAAATATTTCTCTAATTTTTCTAATACCATTTCTAATGCAGTTCCTTTATAATAAGTTGAAAGTGCAAAGTTTAGTTTAACTTTAGCAGCTACTGGTTTTTTCTTTGTCTTTTTTGTATTATTCGTTATTGGTTCTATTTGCATATCTTCAATATTCTTTTTTATATCTTTTACAAATTCTTCTACACCATCATTATCTATTCCCGAAAAAACAATTGCAAATTTAGGTCCCATATATCTTACAAATATATATTCTGATGAAATGCTTTGTTTTATATAATCACTTAATTGAATTATTACTTCATTTCCTGTTTCACGATTAAATTTTTGATTAATTTCCTCTAAATTACTAATTCTAAACATACAAACAGTCGAAATAGTATATTTGTCTATTACTTTTCTTCCTTCACCATATAAGTATTCTGCACTATTTAATTCTGAATATAAATCTTTTCTTACTGTACTTTCTACTATTTTTTGATAAGATACAGTTTTGTAAATAGATACTATATTATCTCTTATTAATTCAAAGTTTGCTGTATCTATATTGTCAAATGCATGCATCTCTCCACTTTCTATAATCCAATATCCAATATAAACATTATCAATATATAAAGGGAAAAATAATGCAGATTTAGCTCTACCAAATTCAATTATTTGATATGGTAATCTTTCATTTTCAGCATTTACTGTTACATACTTAGGTGTAGCTGTTGTAATACTATCTTTAAAAATTTCTTCATTATGTAAGTTGCTTAATACTTCCCAATGTTTTTCTTGAACATTTGATGCTTTTACTTCATATGTATTACCATTAAATATAACAATAGTAGAATATTTTATTTTATATCCTTCAATAATTATATCATTAATTTTTTTTATTTTTTCGTCTACTGGCATTGTTTCTCCTACTGTATCCATAAAGTCTTTTAAAATTTGATATCCAGATAATTTATCATTTAAATTTTTAAAGCTTTGGACCTTTTTATAAACAACAGTATTATATACAATTAAACCAATGATAATGCTGACTAAAAGTATAATTATAAAAATAATCACTATTTTTCCTCCATGTTTTTTATTATTAATATCTATTCTTCATTTGATCCAATGTACTATTCATTTCTGAAGAAAACTTATTGTTTTTACTGTAGTCACTTTTTCTCATATATTTATTATTAATTAATGGGTATACCATACCTGCTAATGTTTTTAAACTATTTAGAAACATTTTTGAATAACCATTTAGTGAAACTTCGCAATTTACTAATCCTTCCAAATATCTGCTATATGTTGGCACTTCAAAAGGAATTGTACAATATTGAACTGTATCTTTATTAAATAACTCTGTCATAAAAGACATTGCAGGATCATTATATGATGACATTCCTCCTATTAATACTTTTGGTGTTAATCCTCTTACTTTCATATCTTTGTTTATAATAATTTTTATTTTTTCCTCCTGTAGAATATTCTTTGCCTTTAACTCCTTTAAAAATGCTGTTAATGGTTGTATAGTTAAAATATCCATACTTTGTACTAAATATATTTCTTGAACTTGACTAAAACATTCATCAGGAGAATTAAAATCACAGTCAATTAACACTAAGTCATGTTTTTTTATAATAGTTTCTAAAACAGATATAACATCTATTTGTGTTAAATTTTCATCTGGAAGAGATGTATATACAGAAATATTTTTGTTTACATCTATTCCATTTGCAATTCCTCGTTCTAAATTTTGCATACATTCATATGTTTTTTTCCTTAGATTTTCATCATTTTGTGTGTAAATATAATAACTATTTTTGTTTTGCGTCATGTCTAATATTGCAACATTTATTCCTATTTTTGCAAGCATAACTGCTAAATTATTTACAATAAATGATGTTCCATTTTTACTTGTTCCTACAAATGAAACCATTTTTTTGTCTTTTGTTAATAAATTACTAATATTATTTGTTTGATAATACTGATTTTGTGTTCTATCTAGAAAATTATTTTGTGGTGTATTATCTTTATATCTTTGTTTTGTTTCAAATCCTGGTAAAATTATATCTTCTTTTTTATCTACATCGTCAAATCCTGGTAGAACATTATCTTCTTTTTCTTTTATATCGTCAAATCCTGGTAAAACATTATCTTCTTTTTCTTCTGTATCATCAAACCCTGGCAAGACATTATTTTCTTTTTCTTCTATATTATCAAATCCTGGTAAGACATTATCTTCTTTTTCTTCTGTATCATCAAACCCTGGCAAGATATTATTTTCTTTTTCTTCTGTATCGTCAAATCCTGGTAGAACAACATCTTCTTTAATGCCTTTAAACCCAGACATTAGATTTTCATTGTTTGATTCTAATACTTTTCTAGGTCTTCCTCTTTTTCTTTTTTCTTGTGTGTTATTTACTTCTTGTACTTCTTGAACATTTTTTCTAGGTCTTCCTCTTCCTCTTTTGATTGGTTCTACATTAACATCATTATCTGCTTGTATATCATCAACTTGCATTTGTTCCATGTTATTTAATGGTTTTACTGGATTTACAACTGCCTTATTTTTTATTTCTGTTTGAGATTGCATTTTCTTTTTATTTGTTATTCCAGGTACAATAACTGGCTTTGTTAAAGTTTTCCTTCCATCTTGTAATAAATTCATCTTTAATGGTTCTTGAACATTTTTTTCTTTTTGTGTATTTTTGTTTTTAGTTCTAACATCTCCAAATGTCATAACAGATTGATATTTAGGAGATTCTTCTTCTAATACTGTTTTTACATTTAAAGGTAAAAATTTAACAATTACTCTAAGCTGTGCATCATTATATTGTGCAGCAATATTGTTAAAACTATCTACAAATCTTTCTGGAGTTCTAGAAATTTTTTTATAATGTGCTAATATATTTTGTATTTCAATTTCACTAACACTATCCTCATTTTCTGCTTGATAATTTACTTCGTCAGATTCAATTTTATAATATAATTTTGCGTCTTTTTTAGTACGTGGCATATGAATTAATTGACATACTTGGTCAATTGCTCTATCTTGACCTAATAATGCATTATATATACCAATTCCAAATAATTTTATCATCATTTGATCTGACTTTGATCTTCTATCTGTGCAAATTAGTATAATCGGTATATCATTTCCTGCATTAGTTGCTTCATCACTAATACTATCTAATTTATCAAAAATAAATCTATCTATTGCATCATAATTTTTATTAGTAAATGGTTCTAAGTCTTCACTTATTACAACTCTATCATAACTTTTATCTCTTTGTAATTCTTTTAAAATTGCATTAAAATAATACACGTTTTTATAAGTTATAATTTCTTTATATTCTCTTTGATATTTTTTTACAATTTCTTCTGATATACTTTCATTACTAACTGCAAATAAAACTTTCATTTGTTAATTCCTCCATCCTTTTACAACAATCGCAAATATAAGCGGTAATACTTGACAAATAACAAGTATTGTTACAAACGATATCATAAGTCCCATTCCTTTGTCTCTTACATCTAATTTTCTAATACCAATTATATATTGGTATATTGCACTTACTGCAATTCCTAAAAAGCAAAGTGGTATACTATAAATTCTTATTTTGGCAAGAACATAAGCAACAAACCCATAAGACTCATCACCATAAGTTTCTACATAATCACTTAATTCATTTTTTTCTTTTTCTTTAATTTCTATTAATTTACTTCCAGTTTCTGAATTTAGAACTTCTGCACTTTGGGCATTTACTGGTTTATAAATTAAGAAAATAGAAAAAATACTAAAAACTATAATAAAACTAATTATTATTTTTTTCATTTACGTTTTTGCTCCTTCCATTTGTTTTTATAACTATAATTTATATTTCTTCTTTAATTATTGATATATTTATACTTTATTATCATACACTAGAATTAATATTTTTTCAATGTTTTCTGGTAATTTTTTTTATTTTTTTTATAAATTTAAAATTTTTCTCGTTTAAACAAAAAAAGAGCCTTTACTTTTTTGTAGTAAAAGCTCCTTTTATTTGTCAGATTTTTTTAGATTTTTAATAAATTATATTCCTCTATATACACTATAAAGTTACATAATTATACTTTTAAATTAAAAAATATAATTAAAACTCCAATAAAACTTAATATAATCCCTAAAATTTTAAATCCACTTGTTCCTTCATTTTGATCTCCAAAACTAAACCATTTTTTTATAATTACCCTTGCATCATATATAAAAATAACACCTATTGATATTATTATTAATCCAATTAACAAAAGTATTGCTTTTCCTATTTCCATTTTTACTCCTCTTTTCATTTATTATATTTCAATTCTTGTGTTTGTCTTATTTTCTATCATTTCCTTTAGTTTTTTATTTTCCTCTTTTTCTAAATTTGGATCATTTGTAATAATATCATTTGCAACTGCTTGCACTTTTTTTAGAATTTCCATATCTTCAAATAAGTTTGCAATTTTAAAATCTGGAATTCCATGTTGTTTTGTTCCAAAAAAGTCCCCTGAACCTCTTAGTTCTAAATCTTTTTCTGATATAACAAATCCATCTGTAGTATCTACCATTACTTTCATTCTTTTTCTTACAAGTTCTGATGTTCCTTGATATTTTAATATACAGTAAGATTTATATTCTCCTCTTCCTACTCTTCCTCTTAATTGATGAAGTGCAGCAAGTCCAAATCTTTGTGCATCTTCAATTACCATTATGCTAGCATTTGGAACATTAACTCCAACTTCAATTACTGTAGTAGATATTAATATTTGAATTTTTCCATCTTTAAATTCCTGCATAATACTTTCTTTTTCTTTTGTTCTTAATTTACCATGAATATATTCTACATTATATTCTGGAAATATATCTTCTTTGTAATGTTTTGTAAGTTCTAATACAGATTGTACTTTAATTTCTTCATTTTCTTCTACTAATGGGCATACAATATAACATTGTCTTCCTTCTTCTATTTGTTTTTTAATAAAATTATTTACTCTTTGTTCCATTTTTTTTGTTACTGCAAATGTATCTATCTTTTTTCTATTTGGTGGTAATTCATCAATAATAGATATATCCAAATCTCCGTATAATATAAGTGCTAGTGTTCTTGGAATTGGAGTTGCTGTCATAACTAGTACATCTGGATTTTTACCTTTATTAGATATCTTACTTCTTTGTCTTACACCAAAACGATGCTGCTCATCTGTTACAACTAAACCTAAATTTTTAAATTCAACATTATCTTCTATTAATGCATGTGTTCCAATTAAAATATCTATTTCTCCCACTTTTAATTTTTCTAAAATTTGTTCTTTTTGTTTTTTAGTAGTACTTCCAATTAGTAATTCACACTTTATTCCAAATGGTTCTAGTGTTTGCCTAAAACTTTCTAGATGTTGCATGGCTAAAATAGATGTTGGTGCCATAATTGCCATTTGATATCCGCTTTTTACTGCTTTGTATGCTGCAAGTATTGCTACCATTGTTTTTCCGTGAGCCGACATCTCCTTGAAGTAAGCGATTCATATTTTTAGTGCTTTCCATATCTTTTTCTATTTCTTCTAGCACTCTTAACTGTGCTTTTGTAAGTGAAAATGGTAATGTATTTATAACATCTGATATATTAACGTTTTTATCAAACTGTATTCCATTTTTAGATTTTGTTGTTTTGTTCTTTAGGCTTAATAATAACAATTGCATTGTTAAAAGTTCTTCAAATACAAGTCTATTTCGTGCAAGTTCAAATTCTTTAAAATTTTCTGGAAAATGAATTTTGAATATAGCATCTTTTAGGCTAATTAATTTATTTTGCTTAATTAAATACTCTGGCATTGTTTCTTCTAACCTATCTTCTACTGCTTCTAATCCGTTTTCTATTATTTTTCTAATTGTGTTTTGTGATAACTGATATGTTAATGGATATATAGGAATAATTTTTCCTGTATTTTTCTTTATTCCTTCTGCATCATAAACAGGAGACACCATATTAGTCTCTCCCATTTTTTTTGTTATTTTTCCATAAAAAGTATATTTATTTCCTAGTTTAAATATGGTTTTTAAATAGCTTTGATTATACCAAGTAAGTATGCAACATCCTGTTTCGTCTCTTACAATTAATTTATATATTGTCATGTTTTTTCTTTTTGTTCTAATTTGCGTCATTTTTGATACTACAATTGCTTCTATTAGTGCTTCTTCTCCATCTTCTAGTTCTGCAATTTTTTTAGGTATGCTTCTGTCTTCGTATTGTCTTGGATAATATGTAATTAAGTCATAAACAGTATTAATTCCTAATTTATTTAGAAGTTTTACTCTATTTGGCCCTACTCCTTTTAAGTATTGAATATTTTGATTTAAATCTGGCATATTTTAGAATTCCTTTCTAATACTCCATAATATGTTCATATGCTCTTTTCTTTAAAGAATTATTTAATATATAGTTTTTAATATTTTTTTAAGCAAATTTCGCATTACATTTTTCTAAATACACCTGCAACTTTTCCAAGTATTTTACAATCTGGTACTATTATTGGATCCATAGTACTGTTTTCTGGTTGCAAACGAATATAATCTTTTTCTTTATAAAATGTTTTTACTGTTGCTTCATCTTCTATTAATGCAACTACAATTTCTCCGTTTCTTGCTGTGTTTTGTTTTTTTACTAGTATGTAGTCACCATCTAAAATTCCAGCTTCTATCATACTTTCTCCACTAACAGTAAGCATAAAGCTTTCTGAATTTCCAACAAAATCAATTGGAATTGGGAATGTATCTGTTACATTTTCTACAGCAAGAATTGGTGCTCCTGCTGTTATTTTTCCTATTACTGGCACATCAACCATTTCTTTTCCAGAATAAAAGTTTTTATTTTCTGATTTTATTTCTTTTTTGTCACTATTTTTTAGTAATTTTAAAGTTCTTCCTTTTTGATTTTCTTTTTTAATATATCCTTTTTCTTGCAATTTTGCTAAATATCCATGTACTGTAGCTGTAGAACTTAATCCAACTGCTTTACCTATTTCTCTTACAGATGGTGGATAACCATTTTTACTAACTTGTCCTTCTATAAATTTTAATATTGCCTTTTCCCTTTTATTTAGCTCGTTTGAATCATTTTTTCTCATAGATATCACTCCTATTTTTTTACTTTGCCAATATGTTATCATACAAACAAAAAAATGTCAAACAAATTTTTGACATTTTTGTTATTTTTTATTCGTTTATATCTTCTACACCATATAACATTTTATCTATTTTATAATTTTGCATTACTTCGTCATCTGTTAATGCCCTGTTGTATATTCTAACGGAATATATTGTTCCATTTAGAAATCCATTTCTAGCTCCACTATGCTCTGGTTCTGCCCCTAATATCATTATTGTGTTTCCAGTAGTTTCTTTTATTGTTCCTTCTTCTTTTTGTGTTGTTTTAAATTTATTTTCATAAAAAACTATATTATGATTATCATAGTTTCCAGATAGGCTATATTTTTTACCAACTTGTGTATTTTTACTACCGTATACATATTTATAATTATCCGTATGTATACAAAAACTATTTTTTGTGTTACCTAATATTCCATATCCTCCTTCTTGCCAATTAGCAACAATATCTTGTTCATCTTCATTTTTTATATCACTATACATCATAACTACTTCTATAGTTATATTATCATAATTCATTTCTCCAATTGATACCCAATCGTCTATTCCATCAAAGTATAGTCCATCTTCTGTCCATGTTACACCGCCTTTTAATGTTCCGTTGTTATTATTTCCACTTAGGTCGTACCATGTATCTGAATTTTTGTCATGTCCATTTTTTGTGTTTTTTACTGCATCATAATGTAGCATTAATCCTTTTTGTACATAGTCATCTAGCATCAAATCTCTTGCTGCTAGGTCTAGTTGTTCTTTTTCTTCTTTTGCTGCATTTTGGTATTTATCTACTGCTTCTTTGCTTTTTTGAAATATTCCGTTTTTTCCTAAGGCTAGGTTTAGAGATACCCCTGCTAGAATGATTAGGATTATTACGGTGATAATTAAAGCAACCAATGTTATTGCTGCGGGTTCTTGGGCACGGTGCCCCGTGCCCCTACCGATTTTTTGATATTTCTTTGTAATATTTGGGCGGACAGAGGCGTCCGCCCCTACATTGTTATTTTCTTTTAAAGAATATACTCTCTCTCTCTCTCTCTCTCTCTCTCTCTCTCTCTAGAGCGCCAAGGTTTACCTGTTTCATTTGTTTTTCTTCCTTCCTTTTCTTTATTTTTATTTATTTTATATCATAACAAATGTTCTTTTGCAATGTTTTTAAATAAATTTTTTTATATTAACCCTACTTGTTTTATTGCTTCTTCAATATTTTTTACTCCTATTATATTTATTTTATAGTTTTCTTTTAGTTGTTTTTTATTACCGTCTGGTATTATACATGTTTTAAAGCCTAATTTTTCTGCTTCTTTTATTCTTTTTTCTATTAAGTTTACACTTCTTACTTCTCCTGTTAGTCCTACTTCTCCTATTGCTACTACATCTGTTTTTATTGGTATGTTTTTAAATGTTGATGTTGCAGACATTATTATTCCTAGGTCTATTGCTGGTTCGTTTATTTTTATTCCTCCTACTACGTTTAGGTATATGTCTTGGTTTCCAAGTTTTAGTCCTACTTGTTTTTCTAAAACTGCAATTAAAAGTGTTAATCTGTTGTAGTCAACTCCGTTTGCTGTTCTTCTTGGCATTCCAAATACTGTTGGAACTGCAAGTGCTTGTAGTTCTATTAGTATTGGTCTTGTTCCTTCCATGCTAGCTACTATTACTGAACCTGCTGGGTTGTTTTCTCTTTCTGATATTAAAACTGATGACGGATTGTTTATTTCTACCATTCCTTCGTTTTGCATCTCAAACATTCCTATCTCATTTGTTGAACCAAAACGATTTTTTACTCCTCTTAGTATTCTGTATGAGAAGTATCTTTCTCCTTCTAAATATAAAACTGTGTCTACCATGTGCTCTAATACTCTTGGACCTGCTATGTTTCCTTCTTTTGTTACATGTCCAATTATTATTGTTGTTATTTGATTTTGTTTGCACATTTTCATTACTCTTGCTGTTATTTCTCTTACTTGGCTCACACTTCCTGCAGCTGATGTTATTTGATCTGAATACATTGTCTGTATTGAATCTATAATTACTAGTTTTGGTTTTATTTTTGTTATTTCTTCTTCAATAAAGTCTATATCCGTTTCTGACAAGAATAGTAAATTGTCTTTATGTATTTTTAGTCTATCTGCTCTCATTTTTATTTGCTCTGCTGATTCTTCCCCTGAAACATATAATACTTCTCCTTGTGTTTTTAGTTTATCACATATTTGCAAAATTAAAGTTGATTTTCCAATTCCTGGTTCTCCTCCGAAGAAGTACTAAAGAACCTTTTACAAGTCCTCCTCCTAAAACACGGTCTAATTCTTCAAATCCGCGTTTTTACTCTTACTTCTTCTTTTCCTAGTACTTGGTTTAGCTTAATTGTAGAATTTGCTTTTGTTTTTTCATTTTTATTTACTCCTGTTGTCTTTACTATTTTTTCTTCATAAAATGAATTCCAACTATTGCATCCTGGACATTTTCCAAGCCATTTTGCAGATTCATATCCACATTCACTGCAAACAAACACTGTACTTGCTTTTGCCATTTTTCAACCTTTCCTTTCTAACACACAAATCCAGCTCTTTAAAAAGAATTAAATTTTGGCTAGGAAAACAAGTTTGAAATTTATGAGGCGTACTTTTTGTACGTTGATTAAATTTCAAATGATGTTTGACAACGCCAAAATTGTAATTATTTTTAAAGCCTTCCTCTTTGTATTTAAATTTCACCTATTTTTGCAAGTTTTTCTAAAACTATTATAAACATTGCATGTGACCATCCAAGACCTATTACCCATGCTGGCTTTTTTGTTTCATTATTAATTTGTTCTGCTAAAAATCCATGTTTTGCACTTGTTTCTACAACATAATTAAAGCACTGTTTTGCTTCTTTTATTTTTCCTATTTCTATATTATATAGAGCCATCCATAAAGTTGCAATTACCCATGGATTACCATCCATATAATGATCATATTCAAATCTTTTATATCCACCTGTATATGTTCTTAAAGTCATATTTATTGTTTCTACTGTATTTGTAACTTTCTTTTCTTTTACTGAAAACATTTTAAAAGGTACAACTATGCCTAGCATACTTATATCTATGTTTTTATCTGTTTGATTTCTAACGAAAGTATTTCTTTTTGTATCATAAAATTGAACTAAAACATATTCTTTAATAGAAATAAGCATTTTTTCTATTATTTCTTTTTCTTTTCTAATTTGTTCTTGTTTTAATCTATTTTCTTTGAAATCATCTTGCACAGTTTCATAAATTTTTAGCATATTTTCAAATGCTCCAAAAATGCTTGCAATTGAATATAAATGAATTCCTTCATTCATTTCCCATATGTCATAACTAACATGCATTTTGTTTGTTTTTTCTAAAATGTCTTCTATATATTTTTGTAAGAATTTACATGCTTTTTCTACCATTTTTAAAGTATCTTTTAAAAACTTTTTGTCTTGTTTTTGCATATAGTGTTCATATACTCCATATATTACACTTGCTGTTTCGTCTATTTGGTAACCCCAGCAAGGTGCTAGTTTTCCATCTGTGTAAAAACGTTGTTCCCACATTCCGTTTTTGCTTTGTGTTATTTTACAAAAGTTTTTATAAAATTTTTCTGTTTCTTTTCCCATGTTTAGTAAATCCATTGTTTTTGTTATAAATACAGCATCTCTTGTCCAACAGTATGAATATCTTCCGCATTTAGTTCTTTCTTCATCTATTTCCATTGCAGCTTCTATTCCTCCTGTTTGTTCATTTAAAAGTAATGGATATAAAAGTATTGTTCTTGTATATATTTCATCTATTTTTTTATAATACTCATTCTTAATATCTTTTGTTTTAATAACTTTGTGATTTTTTACATATCTTTCCCAATAACTTTTTGTAGATTGATATTGTTTTTTTAAATCTAGCTTTTTTATTCTTTCTATTTCTAAATCAAATTCTTCTTGTTTTTCTTTTTCTTCTTTATGGCATATATGTAATAAAATTTCTAAGGTATAGCTTTCTTTTGGCTTTAATGTACCAATATTATAGCTTATACTAGAATCATTTGACATTCCAATATAATCTTTATCATAAATTTTCCCAGAAAAAATTGCTGAATTAGTATCATTTATCATATGACTTGATATTTTTTTATCCTTTGAAAAAGTTGAAATTGCATAATCATGTGAATATTGTATCATACCATTTTCTATTACTTTTGCTCCGATAAAGCTATTTTGATTTGTAAGCATACTTGAATGAATTAAAAAGTTAATATCTAAATCTATATTATTTTCATTTGTAAATGTATATTTTTTTACCATTATATTTTCTTTTATTGCTATATAGTCTGTTTGCATTATATTTAAATTAAAATATGTATTTTTTATTTGAGTATTTAAAATATTTGTATTTGGTGTGTAATATTGTCTATATATATTATTTATATCATCATGAAGATATATAATGTTTGAATCATTAATAGTTACTCCTGTATGAAAAAAATTAATAAATTGTTTATATCCAGGTGTTGGATATGTAAGTCTTAATAATTCTCCCTTTTTACTAAAACTTGCTACAGTATTTTTATTTCCAATTAATGCATCATTAAAATATTTTTCCATTTTGTTTTTACCCCTTTTATTTTAATTTTTTTGCTTAAACTTTACTCTATTATTTCTACAATTAATTTTTCTAATTGTTTTATTTTTTCATTTAATGCAAGAACTTCTTTGTCTTCTATGTTTTCTGATAACTTATCTTGTATAACAATTTGCTCCATATCTTCAATTTCTTCTTTTAATGTTTTTACCCTATCTATTACCTCTAATCTGATTGGTCTATATTTTGCAGGTACTTTTATTTGTTTTTCTACAGTATAATTTTCTTTATCTAATACATAGGTTTGTGCAAATTCTGGAATTGTGACAGGTATATTTGTATTTTCGATTATTTTTTGTTTTAATATTTCTTGTCCTTCTTCTTCTCCATGTACTAAAAAAATTTGTTTTGGTTTGTTTATGAAAGAATATACAAAATTTAATAACCATTCTTGATCGGCATGTCCTGAATAGCCTTCTATATATTCAATTCTTGCATTTACTGCAATTTCATCTCCAAATATTTTTACCTTTTCTGCACCATCTACAATTTTTCTTCCTAAAGTTCCTGGCGCTTGATATCCTACAAATAAAATGGTATTATCAGGATTCCATAAATTATGTTTTAAATGGTGCTTTATACGACCTACATCACACATACCACTTGCAGATATTATAATACTCGGAATTTTAGATTCGTTTAAAGCTCTTGATTCTTCTACTGTTGTTGTAAACTGAAGTCCTGGAAATTCTAAAGGATGATCTCCATTTCTCATTTCTTCTTTTACTTCTTCTTCAAATAAATCTTCATTTTTTCTAAAAATTTCTGTTGCAGATATTGCAAGAGGGCTATCTACAAATACTGGTGCCTTCATTAATTTTTCATATTTTTCGAAAAATTCTCTATCTTTTCTGTTTTCCTTTATTTTGTTTAGTTCATATAAAATTTCTTGTGTTCTTCCAACTGCAAAAGATGGTATAATTACATTTCCGCCTTTATCTAAAGTTTCTGAAACAATATCTAAAAACATATTTGCTTTATCATCATTTCTCATATGAAGTCTTCCGCCATAAGTAGATTCCATAACCAAATAATCTGCATCTTCTATCATTGTTGGTGAGTCTAAAAGTGGAATATCATTATTTCCAATATCACCACTAAATACTATTTTTTCTTCTTTTCCATTTTCTGTAATCCAAATTTCAATTATGCTAGAACCTAGCATATGACCTGCATCATTAAATCTTGCTTTAATATTTTCGTCAATATCTACAATTTCGTCATATTTTACTCTATAAAGTAATTCACATGATTTTACGGCATCATCTGCTGTATACATTGGCTCTAATGGCTCTTTTCCTTGTCTTAGTCTTTTTTTATTTTTCCATTCACATTCCATTTCTTGAATATGTCCACTATCTGGAAGCATTATTTCGCATAAATCACATGTTGCTTTAGTTGCATATATCTTTTTTCTATATCCTTCATTATATAGTTTTGGAATTCTTCCTGAATGATCAATATGTGCATGAGTAAGAAGCATAAAGTCAATATCATTTACGTCAAAAAGAAAATCATCATAATTTTTTTCTTCGTCATTGTTTGAACCTTGATACATTCCACAGTCTACAAGAAATTTTTTTCCTGCACCTTCTACCAAAAAATTTGAGCCAGTTACCATTTTGGTGGCTCCTAAAAAAGTTACTTTCATTAATTATCCTCCTTACAATAAGCAAATGGATTATCTTTCGATATTTCCATTTTTGTTATTTATTGATTTTATATTAGATTATCAAAGTGTATGTTATTTTGCAAAAAAACACTTCCTTGCTGGTCGGGTTCGCTTCGCTTTTCTCCCTCCCAAACTGCGCGTCAGGGTTTTTTGTGCAAAAGTAACATATCACTTTTGATAATCTTTAATAATGTTTGATAATATTTAACAGTCTTTGATACACTTCGATAATCTATAATAATCTTAGTAGTTAATATTTGTGTTTTTAATTAAATAACTTAATTTTCTTTCCAAATTTTATTTTATCCTTTTCATCAAATGGTATTTCGAAGGATTTTTCAAAGTCTTCTTTGTCATAAATATTTACTTTTATTATATTTTCTTGTTTTAAGGCTTCTATTTCTAATGTTTCCAAATCCATTATTCTTGTTTCAAATATTTTGCTAATTATATTTTGGTTTGTTTCGTTTTGCACAAATATTTTGTTTATCATTTTATACTTATACATTTTTTGAATTAATACTTTAGTAGTTTCTTCTAGTACTTTTTTTAAACTTTTTTTGTCCTTAATATATTCTTTATCAGAAAATGGTACAAAATAATAGTATCTTAACATATATATTAATTCTATTATTTCTTTTTTATTTTCTGTTTTTTCTATTTTTTCTTGCAGACATTGCATAAATATTTTTTCTACTTCTTCTACTTCTTTATCTACATCTTTGTTTATATATTCTAATAGTTCAAATTCATTTTTTAATTTTTCTTTTTGTTCTACATATTTTTTTGGCTCCATATTTTGATTACATTCTTCTATAATTTTTAAAGCTTTTTTTCGTTCTTTGTTTAAAATCTGTTTAAAATGTTCTACATTCATCATTTTATTATATAAAGGCAGTTTACTATTTCTTTCTTCGTACGCATCTAGTAATTTATCTTCATCTTTTAATACAGTATCAATTTGACCTATTATTTCTAATTGCTGTTTCTTTTTTTCAGAAAGTTTGCTTAAATATTCCTTTTTATTTTTAATATCTTCATATTCTTTTTTAATATAGTTAAATTCATCTTCTAATCTTTCTTTTTCCTTTATATTCCTTTTAGCACATATAGAAATTGAAATTTTATATATTAAATTTAGCATTTTTTTTGTTTTTTCTTGTCCATATAATGCACAAAAATCGTTTTCTAATATTTCTACTTTATCTTCGTAATTTTTATTTTCCATCCATCCATTTAATTTTTCATAACCAAGCAAAATAAGTAAGTTTTGATAAATTAAATTACAAGTTACATTAGTTATTTCATCAGCATTATTATTCCATGACCATGCATTAAAATCTCTAATGATTTCTACTTTATTATTATCCTTTCCTTCATTTAACATAGTTGGAAAAGCAATTCTTATATAATCATATTTTTCATTTAAGTACATTTTCTCATTACCTAGATAATAAATTGCATAAAGTAATGATTTTTCATTTGGAAAAATTTCTATTTCTTTTTCTTCTTTATTAATCTTAAATGTTTTTTTGTTTTTTTCTAGCTCTTCTGCTTTATCACTTGTAGGCTTTACTAATTTTATCTTTTTGCAAATTTTAATATTGTTTAAAATTTGTTCTATGAATTCATTTTTATTTTCTACATTTCTTTTTATTTTTGCATAATCATGATAAGATGTTTCTACTTTATATAGCATACTAAGCAAAAGATTTTTCACATCTTTTGAAAAATCTTTTGCTTCTAATATTTTTTCTAGCTCATTATTGTAGTTTTTAATATTTAGTTTTGAAAATAAATCTTCTTTCATAAATACAACCTTTCTTTTGTTATGTATTTTCTACCTTATTTTCTTCACTATTTGGAGACATTTTAAGTTCTTCCCATCTTTCTTTTGTCATAAGAACTTCTCTTGGTTTACTTCCTTGGTATCCAGAAATAATACCTCTTTCTTCCATTTGATCAATAATTCTTCCTGCTCTTGCATACCCTACTTTAAATCTTCTTTGAATAAATGAAGTTGATGCTGTTTTTGTATCTATAACTGTTTCTATTGCATCATTTAAAAATGGGTCTACATCATCTTCTTCAGCCATTTCTGCTTTTTCTTTATCTGTAGAATTTGCCTTTTCTATTGATTCTAATATATCTTCACTATAACTTACTTCTCCATTTGACTTTAAGAAATCTACAACTTTTTCTACTTCTTTATCTGATATAAATGCGCCTTGAATTCTAGTTGGTTTTGATACTCCAGTTGGGAAAAATAACATATCACCTTTTCCTAATAGTTTTTCTGCTCCAACCATATCTAGGATTGTTCTAGAATCGACTTGTGATGATACCGCAAATGCTATTCTAGATGGAACATTAGCTTTTATTAACCCTGTTATTACATCTACTGATGGTCTTTGTGTTGCAATAACTAAATGCATACCTGCAGCTCTTGCCATTTGTGCAAGTCTACAAATTGCATCTTCTACATCTTTTGCTGCAACCATCATTAAATCTGCAAGTTCGTCTATAATTATAACAATTTGTGGCAATTTTCCACTAACTTCTTCTTTTTCTAGTGATGCATTGTATCCTTTAATATCTCTTACACCTTTTGATGCAAATAATTTATACCTATTTTCCATTTCTTGTACAGCCCATGCTAGTGCACCTGCTGCTTTTTTCGGATCTGTAACAACTGGAATTAACAAATGAGGTATTCCATTATATACAGATAATTCAACAACCTTTGGATCAACCATTACAAGTTTTACTTCACTTGGCTTTGCTTTATAAATTATACTAGTAATTAATGTATTAATACAAACACTTTTTCCTGAACCAGTACTTCCTGCAATTAGTATATGTGGCATTTTTGCAATATCCGTTACTACTTCTTCTCCTGCAACATCTTTACCAAGTGCAAAAGCAAGTTTAGATTCATGGTCTTCGAATTTATCACTTTCAATAATATCTCTTAAATGTACAATTTCATTTTCTTTATTTGGAATCTCAATTCCTACTGCTTGTTTTCCTGGAATTGGTGCTTCAATTCTTATTGATTCTGCAGCTAAATTTAGTGCAATATCATCTGCTAAATTTGCAATTTTACTAACTCTTACTCCTTCTGCAGGTCTTAATTCATACCTTGTAATTGCAGGTCCCACAGATACATTTTCTACTTTTGCAGATACACCAAAACTATACAAAGTTTTTTGCAGCTTTGTTGCATTATCAGCTATAGCTTTTTTTCCTCCTCTTATTACTCTTGCATCACCCATTTGCAATAATTGAATAGGAGGAAATTCATAATTTTCATCTTCTACTGTTATTGTATGTTCTAGTTGCAAAACTTCTTTTGTTTTATCTTCTTTTTCTTGTTCTTCTGTTTTAAATAAATTTGCTTCTATTTCATCTGGCTTTGTTATTTCTTGTTTTTTATTTTCTCCTAATATTCCTTCTTTTATTTCTTGAATTTTGCTTCTAGGTTTTTCGTTTAAATTAATTTTTATTTGATTTTCCATTCCAATATCATCTATTGGAATATCAATACTAGACCTTTGCACTTTATCTTGTTTTTTATTTTTTGGTTGTTTTATATTTTTTATTTTATCTTCTTCATACTCATATTCTGCTATTTCTTGTTTTCTTTCTTCTCTTTCTTGCATATACTCTTTAAATATTTTTGTTGGTTCTAATCCAAACATAAACACAACAAGAACAACAGCAATTCCGCAAGATAAAATTACTGCTCCCACAATTCCTAGCATTTTTACAAGTGGTATAGCAATTGCAGTTCCTATTACTCCACCACCTACATTTCTTTCTCCTAAATAATATGCCTCATTTATAACATTCTCAAAATTATCATCTACATTTAAATTACCTTTTGAAATTTGAAAAATAGACATAATTGTAGATATAGCAATTAATGCAATTATATATTGTATTAATTTTGAACTTATTTCTCCTTTTTCATCTTTAGCTAAACAAATTGCTATTGCAACAGTTCCAATTGGCAATATATATTTCATCCATCCAATTACTCCACCTAGAAATGGACTTAAAGTTTCTCCTATTGAACCTGATTTCATATAAATTAATACAAATAATAATATACTAAGTACAATTAACGAAATAACAGCTAAATCTATATTTATTTTTTTTTGTTTTTTTCTTTTGTGAGTAGCTTTTTTTGTTCTTGTTTGTGCCACGTTTTTTGCTCCTCTCTTCTATAATAATGTAAATAGAGAAGTTAGAAGTCAAAATTATGACCTCTAACCTCTGACTTCTTTTTTATTTTAATTCATTTCTATTATTTTGTATTGTTTTTAAAGCATCTTCTAAAACAGCTTCTACTTTTTCTAAAACATTATCTGCATAATCTTTTGTACCTTTAGAAATTTCTCTTGACATTTCATTTGCTGTTTCTATAATTTGTGCCTTTTGTTCATATGCTTTTTTTGTTATTTCATGTTCGTCAATCATAGAAATAATTCTATTTTCTGCTTCCTTAATAATATCTTCTGCTTCTTTTTGTGCTTCAACTAATATTTTATTTCTTTCTTCTTTTATCCATTTTGCCTGTTTTAATTCATCTGGTAATTTCAAACGAATTTCTTTAATAATGTCTAGAATTTCTTCTTTATCTACAATTCCTTTAGTAGAAAAAGGTACATTTTTGCTTTTTTCTAAAATTTCCTCTAGTGTTTCTAGTAGTGTAAAAATTTCCATTGCTTACCCCTTTCGATTTAAGAATAAAATTTTAACTTTTCCATATTTTCTTAAATCATATACATTAATGTTTTCTATTTTTTTAAGCTTTTCTAAAATTGCTTTTTCTTCATCTGTTTCTATAACTATTATACCATCTTTGCTTAAAATACCTAATTTAATAATTTTTTCAACCGATGGAATCACTAAATTTTTAGCATAAGGTGGATCAACATAAATTATATCTATTTTTTCATTTTTTAATTTTTCCAAAGCTTTTAAATAATCTAATTTAAGAATTGTAGCTTGCTTTGTCATGTTTGTTTTATTTAAGTTTTTTTCTATTATTTTAATTGCTTCATTATTATTATCACAAAATATAGCTTTTCTTGCTCCCCTACTTATAGATTCAATTCCAAGTGCTCCGCTTCCTGCAAATAAATCTAATACTATTGCATCTTGCAGATTTACCTGTAAAATATTAAATAGCGATTCTTTTACTCTATCTAAAGTAGGTCTTGTATTTTCTCCATCTAGTGTATAAAGTTTCGTTCCTCTTGCACTTCCACTAATTATTCTCATATTCACCTCTTATGATGTTTATATTTTATTTATTTTAATTCAATTAGTCAATACTTTTTATTAAATTGTAACATATATTTAATCATTTTGTAATATATACCAGCTTTTTTTCCAATATTTGACTATTTTATCAAAAGGTCCTTTGTATTAGGTTCTTTTGATTAATCTGAAAGCAAAGAAGCTTAGGATATATACAGTCCTAAGCTTCTTTGCTTCCTTCTATACATTTTTTTAAAATTTCATTCATTCTTTTTTCTTGTTTTGTTAAATATAAATAACCAATTAATGCTTCAAATGCTGTTGAATGAGAATAGTCTGCTACATTTGCATTTTTAGGCAAATGATGATTTTTTGTATTTCTTCCTCTTCTTACTATCTCCTTTTCTTCTTCTGTCAAAAATTTTTCTATTTTATTTAATATTTTTGCTTGCTGAGATGCCTTTACATATTTAATTGATTCAATATGTAATTTATGTGGTTTAAGATTTGTGTGTTTTACTAAATGATGTCTAATATATTGTTCGTAAACTGCATCTCCTACATATGCCCACGTAAGTGGTGATAATAATTTTGCTTTTTCTATTTCTTCGTCCTTTTCCAATATTAGCAACTCCTTTAAATATTTAATATTTTACACTGTCTCTAATGTAATTCTTCCAAATTTTATTTCTCTAAAATCTTCTAATATAATATTTGCTACTTTTTTTTCGTCAATTTTGCCACCAGATACAATTGCTCCTCTTTTTTTACCAATTAGATAAAATATTTCCATAATATTTTCATTTTTTGGGTTATTATCATTATTTAAAATTTCTTCTATTTCCTCAAAATTTAATCCATATCTTTGTATTACTTTTTCAAAATAATTTTC
Organism: uncultured Clostridia bacterium; assembly: GCA_947631785.1. GTDB lineage: Bacteria > Bacillota > Clostridia > TANB77 > CAG-508 > CANRMR01. Next base: position 22,229 of record CANRMR010000018.1, read on the forward strand.
TAATAAATATTTTAATAAGTTATATGAAATTTCTACTTTATCTATTATATCATCTTTTATTGTCCCTGTATATGCTAAATTAAGTGCAATCTCTTCATTTTGAAATTTAGGCCATAACACACCTGGTGTATCTAATAGTTCAATTTTATCGTCTAGTCTAATCCATTGTTTTTGTTTTGTAACACCTGGTTTATTTCCAACAACAGTTGAATTTTTTTTAGCTAATCTATTTATAAATGATGATTTTCCGACATTTGGAATTCCAAGTACCATTACTCTTATTTTTTTGCCTATTCTTCCTTTTTTAGCAATTTGTTCTAACTCATTTTGCATTACTTTTTCTATATTTTGTGCAACCTCTTGTATTCCTTTTCCTTGATTTGCATCTACTTTTATTGCTATAATACCATTTTTTTTATAATATTCAATCCATGCTTTTGTTTTTATTTCATCTGCTAAATCACTTTTATTTAGCACAATAATTCTCTTTTTATTTTTTATAATCTCTTGCATGTCTGGGTTTTGACTTGAAATTGGAATTCTAGCATCTAATATTTCAATTACAACATCAATTAATTTTAAATCTTCAATAATCTGCCTTTTAGTTTTTGCCATATGGCCAGGGTACCAATTAATATTTGTTTTTTCTTGATTCATTTTTAATTTCAACCTTTCTTTTATTTTTAATAATAACCCCTTATTTTGTAAGGGGTTATTATTAGATCTTTACTATAAAGTACGATAATTATTTTTATCAGCTCTTTCATCATATTTTCTGTCAAATTGTTCATTTTGGTAAAACCAATCTGTTTTTTTATCTTTTGGATGTTTTTTTCTATTTTTATCAAATAGCAATTCTAATAAAACTGCTACTGGTAATAGTACTCCTAAAAAAGACATAAATGCACTTGCATAGTCAGTTACATTTGCACTTTGATTTATTATATTCATAATAATGTTATATAAATCAACTCCAAAATATGCACCATATGATAATAAATAAAGAATTCCTCCTACTAATTTTCTTTTTATTACTAATATAATGCTAAGTATTGTAACAAATAATAGTATTAGCTCCATTGTCATATTTATTGGAACAATTCCGATTTCAATTCCCATTGTTGCAGTAAAGGCTATAACTATTCTAAATATCCAAAACATAACCATAAACATAACTAATAAATAACTTGCTAAATTTTTCATTAGATTTCCCCCTTGTTTTCATCTAATTTTATTGTAACACACCTATTTTTGAAAATCAATAGATTATTTTTAATATCCTGTTTTAGGTAATTTTTTTATTTTAACATTTGTAATTTCTAATTTAGAAATTACATTTTCTGTTACATCAACTTTTTTTACTTCTTCATTTAATACATAATCCTTATTTGTTCTTGTCTCTTTTAAATAATATGTACCAATAGGAAGTTTTTTAGTTACAGCATACCCATCTTTATTTGTTATAATTGTATCTACAATATTACTCTTTGAATCAAGTACTTGAAATTCAACTCCTTCTAATTTTATTTCTTTATTTTCTGCATCTGTTTTAAATACTTCTATTTGACCTTTTTTATGCTCATTAGTAACAATGCATTCTTTAATTTCGTCTTGCTTTAACGTAACTGTTATTTCATTATTATTTAATATATATTTTCTATCTGTTTTTGTTTCTTTAATAGTATAGGTATCATCTATTGCAAGTTTTTTTGTTGTAGCCTCTCCCTTTTCGTTTGTTATAATTGTATCTACTACTTCTCCTTTAGAATTATATATTTTAAATTCTACATTTGGAATTTTAATATCTTTATAGTCTTCATCTTGCTTTATTACCTTTATTTGACCTTTTTTCTTTTCATTTTCAAATTGTATTGTTTTTATTTGATTTTGTTCTAATTTTACAGTTTGAACATTGTTTGATAAAACATATTCTTCCTTTGTTTTTGTTTCTTTTACAGTATATGTTTTATCTATTGGTAAACTTTTTGTTACCGCTTCCCCATTTGCATTTGTTGTAATTGTATCTACAACATTTTTATTTTCATCTAAAACCTCAAATGTAACATCAGGAATTTTAATGCTATTATTATCTTTATCTACTTTAATAACTTGTATTTTTCCCTTTTTCTTTTCGTTAGTAACATTTACTGTTTTTTCTTCGTTATATTCAACACTTACTTTAATTTCTTCTTTATTTAATACATAACTATCATCTGTTTTGATTTCCTTAATAGAATAGTCTCCTGGATATAGATTTGTAAAACTTATTGTTCCACTACTATTGGTTTCTGCTCTTGAAATTTCTTTTCCATCTTTAATTAAACTAAACATTACTTTTTCTATTGGTTTTGAAGTATCAATGTCTGTTTTACTCACTATTATTTTACTTATATTTGTATTTAAATTTAACGTTGTACCAACTGGTATATCTCCATATGCATCGGAGCATACTGCATAGTTTTGGTATCCTTTTATTTGGCTTAATCCATAAAATATAGGATAATTTTCACTTTTAGCACTTATATTAATACTTCCAGAAATATTTGTCTTTAACATTTTTTCTGGTATTAATACTTTAAAATTTTCATTTTTACTAAATGTATTTTTTACATTTCCTTTTGAATCTGTAATTATTGTTCCTTCTGGAAAACCTTTTTTATCTGTAATTGTATAACTTTCCATGTTAATTTTGGATGATACACTATAGTTTTGTGAATAATATCCTTGCTTTGTATCTTTTTGTAAATTGCCAATTTTATTTACATTTATATTTTTGCTATTTGCAGGTGTAATACTTGTATCATTAGAAATTTTTACTAAATTGTATATTGCATCTACTACCTTTTTTCCTCTTCTTTGTATATCTGCTAAATTTTCTCCTGCAATTGTTGTTTCTCCTGCTCTGTATTCATCATATACTCTTTGTGGATTTTCCCAATATTTTCTTAAAACAGAATAGATTGCTTGTTTGGTTGCAAGATATGCATCTTCATTTGTCTCTACTCCAAGATCTTTAGGTGTTTTATATGGATATCCATTAATGCAAACTCTCCATATTCTTATATCTGATAATACTTCAGTAAGATTTACATTATATCCTTCTATACTACCATGTGCCCACCCTATTCCATCTAATTCCGGATTTAAACAATAGGCAACTTGAGTATTTCCTTTTTCATCTTTGTAATGAACTATTTCGTATGTAATATAAAACCATGTTCCGGTCATCTTTTTTCTTTTGCACACTATAAAATGCTTTTTCTCCTCTTTGCAAGTAATAGCTTTCTCCTACTTTTACCGCCATTACACAAGGCATCATCATTTGCAATAATAATAACATAATAAAAAATAAAGCTACAATTTTTTTTGTATTTACTTTCATTTTGTATTCCTCCTATAAATTTTGTCATTCATAAAATGTATGCACTTTAAAAAATACAACCTATCCCCCTTTACAATTTATTTTGTTTTAATTTTACTTGGAAATTTAAAAAGAATTTAAACTTTTAAATTTTCGAAATAAACTTTTATTGAATAAAAAATATATTGGTATTTGCCTTTCTTCTTTTGTATTACATACATTTTACCAATATTTATATATATTTTACTTAAATTCTTTAGTAATGTCAAGAAAAATTCATCGACTGTTTTCGACATAAAAAGTGGATTTGCCATACTTTTCTTCTTGCGGGTTTAAACATATTTTAAACTTTTTTAATTTTTTTGGAATATTCAATAAAAACACTAATATAAATTAATAAAGTTAAATTTGGTACAAGGAAATTTTATTTCTTGTTAAACATTTATGCACAAATTTATTTAATGAATTTGGCACATGAACAAATATGCACATTTGTTATTTTAATAATAATATTTGCTTTTGTTCTAAGCATTTAAGGAGGAAAATAAATGGAAAATGTAAATCTTTATCAGGATATTAAATCTCGTACAGATGGTGACATTTATGTAGGAGTAGTTGGTCCTGTAAGAACTGGTAAATCTACTTTTATTAAAAATTTTATGGATTTATTGGTAATTCCCAATATTGAAAATGAGTATAAAAAGGAAAGGGCAAAAGATGAACTTCCTCAAAGTGCAGCAGGTCGTACTATTATGACAACAGAACCTAAATTTATTCCAAATGAAGCTGTTGAAATTACTCTAGACAATAATCTAAAATTAAAAACACGTTTGGTTGATTGTGTTGGATATTTAGTAGATGATGCAATTGGTTATTTAGAAGATGATGCACCAAGAATGGTAAAAACACCTTGGTCAGATGAAGAAATGCCATTTACTGTAGCTGCTGAAATTGGAACTAAAAAAGTCATTCAAGAACATTCTACAATTGGAATTTTGGTTACAACAGATGGAAGTATTACAGATATTGAGCGTGAAAGTTATTTAGAGGCAGAACAAAGAGTTGTAAGGGAATTAAAAGAATTAAATAAACCTTTTGTTATAGTATTAAATTCTAGTAATCCTTATTCAGATTATACAAAACAATTAGCAAAGCAAATGCAAGAACAATATGATACAGCTGTAATTCCTGTAGATTGTTCTAACTTAAATATGGATGATATTAATGATATTTTTGGAAAAATTTTATATGAATTTCCAATTGAAAGATTAAATATTAATTTTCCAAGATGGGTTGATGGTCTTCAAGATGAACATTGGTTAAAACAAACTCTTTATTCAGATATTCAAAATGCTTTTATGGATGTTCGTCTGTTAAAACAAATAGATACAGGAACTGCAAAGATACAACATACTGAAGTAATTACAAAAACAACTATTGATGAAATAACTTTAGGAACTGGTAGTGTAACTTTATCTGTTAGCTTAAAAGATGATTTATTTTATCAAGTACTTACTGAAATTTCTGGTGTTTCGGTCTCAAATGAAGGGGATTTGTTTACTATTATTTCTGAACTTGCTAAAGTAAAAACAGAATATGATAAAATAGCATATGCTTTAGAAGAAGTAAAAGCAAAAGGTTATGGTATTGTAACACCATCTATAAATGAACTTATTTTAGATGAACCAGAAATGGTAAAACAAGGTTCTAGATTTGGTGTAAAACTAAAAGCTAAAGCACCTTCTATACATATGATTCGTGCAGATATTGAAACAGAAGTATCTCCAATTGTTGGCTCTGAAAAACAATCTGAAGAATTAGTAAATTACCTTCTTTCTGAGTTTGAATCTGATCCACAAAAAATATGGGAATCTAATATTTTTGGAAAAAGCTTACATGAACTTGTAAATGAGGGCTTACAAAACAAACTATACCGTATGCCAGAAGATGCACAAATGAAACTTCAAGAAACATTAGAAAGAATTATTAACGAAGGTAGTGGCGGATTAATTTGTATTATTTTATAGAATTTAATAAAAATATTGGGCACGGTAAAACTGTGCCTTTACATTTATTTGTGTATTCCTTTGTAGTTTTTGGGCAGACAGGGGCGTCTGCCCCTACACTCTATATTAAATTTTTTAATTAGTTATATTTTATTTTTATTTACTATTTTATCATCTAAAAGAAATCTTGTAATTTCTATATCTTTATATTGTTCTAAATCTTCTATGTTATCAATTTCTGAATATACTGAGAATTTTATAATTGCTGCATTTATTCCTGGATCTTCTTCTATAGTTATACTATAAATATCACTTGGTATATTATTATTTGTAGTTATTGATTTTGGTACAATATTATTTCTACTCGCATCTATTGTCAAAATATATCCTGTTTCTTTATATTCTATTTCGTATATTGTAGGGTATCCACTATAATTATAATTTGCTATTCTTATCTTATCTGGTTTTCTATTTGTTGAATTTATGCTTGTATTTTCAATAAACCTATCTAAAATATCTTTATTATAAATTTTATCACTATTTTCTCTACCATCTATTACAAAATAATCACTTTCTATTGCCTTTTCTATTTCGAAGTTTTGTGGTACATCACTAAATCCTTTTATTTCTTCTGTTAAATTTGTTGTTTCTACTACTTCATTTATAACTTTATCTTTTTTTGTAATAAAAAATAAAGCAATTATAACAATAATAACTAAAATAAGTATTATAACTATTTTTTTATTCATATCATCTTTTCACCTCAAGCATTATTATATAATATTAGTAGATGATTTTCAACAAAACATCTGCTTTATATATTTTATTGTTGAAATAAATTTTATTTTAATATTAGGTATCCACTGTTTTTGTTTTGTTCTACTGCTTCTTTTTATTCTATTACAAGACATAGACGGAAAGAATAAGCAGATCCAATAGAACCATTAATATAATGATAAAAGAAAATTCCGCCCTCTGAAGAATTAGCATAATTACCACCACGCCTAAAAAAAGAATTATTTGATCCAATAAAGTGTGCTCCATTTTTATTCCATTTTTTTGTTTCAAATGTTGCATCTCCTTTTTTATAATCCTTGGTTTCTGTTGTTCCATTATATGCTGTTGAGTATTTATCACTAACTCCATTTGAAAATGAATTTCCATTAATTAGAGAAGAACTTTCTTTATAATATGTTGCAACATATTCAGATGCTCCTCCTTTTAAATCATATATCCCATATACATTGCCTGTACTACTTGACAAGTTTCCACCATATTCTGTAATATATGAATTATTTGTGTTTATATCTATTTCATTTCCATTTCTTCCATATTGACTGTGTGTTAAATATGCTACTGCTCCCCATTCGCTGTTTTTTAGCATATGGCTTTCTAAATTTGGTAAATAATATCTTGCATTAGTATACATATTTCCTATTGTTATATTTCTCCAGCTACTTACATTTGGCTGTACTGCTATTGCTTTTTCTGTATGTTCTGATAAAAGTATATTTCCTTCAGTTTCACTACTTGTATTTATATTTTGCTTTGTTTCTTTATCATACAAGCTTGTTTCGTATTTTCCAACCCATATACCTGTTAGTTCTTTATCCCAGCCACCGTTTTCTACATCGTTTGTAAAGGCTGGGTGTACTACATATTCTTTTGTTGGATCTCCTCCTTGATTTGCTCTTTTTGCTGTTTTTTCGTTTCCATCTTTGTCTATATATTTATCTGTTTTTCCTTTTAAAAATACTACATCTATTGATCCATATCCATTATTTGTATCACTTACCGTTGTTTTTGTATCATCTGTATAATATGTTATTTTGTATGCATATCTTGGTATCCATACAAAATAGCTTTCTACTCCATCTATTGTTACTCTTGCATTTGCCCACTGTGATTTTGTATTGTCAGATTCTCCTTCTCCTGCTACATAACTGTAACTATATCTACTACTGTCTTTTACCCATGTATTTCCTTCGTATTTTACAAGTTCCATTCCATTTGCATCATCTATTTTTGGTGTATTTACTCCCTTATTTTCATCAAATGTTCCATCTGTTTTTCCTGTAAATCCTATTTGCCTATAATCATATTGTCCTGTATAGTAATTTTTATCTTTAAAGTTTATTCCCTTTAAATAATATACTTGATGGCTTTTTTCATTTACTATATATACATCTTTATTTCCTTTTTGATAGTTATTAAATCCACTTCCAAAAGAAAGCGATACATTTTCCATTTGTGATAAATCTATAATGTAATAGTTTTCATTATCATTTGGATTTTTTTCCATATCAGCTGGCACATCTACAATTTCGTTTTCTAGTATTGGTAGTTTTCCATTTTTTGAATAATATGTTGTTATTTTATCATCTAAAAAATATATATCTTCATACATATTGTTTAATTCTTCTGTATTTGGCTGTTTTGTAATTGTGTAAATTGCAGTCCCTGCAATTATTCCAAGTACAATAAGTGTTATCACAAGTACTGACAAAGTAACTCCTGATGATTTATCCAAATAAGTTATTGCATTTATATTTTCTTCTTTTATCTTCATTTTTTCCTCCTTGCATTTTTTTATTAGGCAAAGGTTTTATAAATTTTAAAAATATGTAAACAAGGAATCGAACGAAATTTAAGCCTAGAAATTCTTATGAAAATTTTTTAGGGAATCTCACACCTTAGTGAGGGCGCTGAAAAATTTTAATTAGAATTTATGTGAAAATTTCGTGAGCGACGAGGTTTATCATTATTTTTAAAATTTATAATCCTTTGCTTTGCGATATAAATTTTATTCTTGGGCACGATGCCTCGTGCCCCTACGTTTGTAAATGTAATTTATATTTTTATTTTAATATTGGGTATCCATTGTTTTTGCCTTCTTCTATTGTCCAATTTTCTGCTCCAAGTAAGTTTACAAATTCTTGTGTTTTCATGAAATCTTCATCTTTTGCTTCTTCATTTGTAATTTTAACATCTCCATTTGTTGTTTCAAATTTTTGACCATAAACATTATTTCTATTTTTTAAGTAATATACTTTATCTAAAATTCCATAGTCTATTCTTGATACAATTTCTCCAGTATTTTCAACATTTTCTCCCTTTATTGTTCCTATATTATATGAATTATATATATTAATAAACACACATCCAGCTATTCCTCCTATCATTTCTTTTCCTGTAATTTCACCAGAATTAAAACAATTTCTTATTGTACATTCCTGTCTACTTCCACGTGTGTATCCACTTTGTCCTATAATTCCCCCTCCTGCTTGATTTGTTGCAGTTACTTTTCCTGTATTATAGCAATTAGTAATTGTAGCATCTGTTCCTCCTCCCGAAATTCCTCCTGCTTGATAATATCCTATAATTTCTCCTTCGTTATGACATTTATTAATTATACTCTTTGGATATGTAACTCCTGAAATTCCTCCTATCGCGTTGGCATGTTCTGTAGTTTGCATTGTTGACTGAACCTTACCAGTATTTACACATTCTTCTATTGTACCAGATGATAAACTTCCTACAATTCCTCCAACTCTCCAACCTGATTGTATATTTCCTTTGTTATTACATTTTATAATTTTTCCTTGATTTGTTGCTACTATTCCACCAACAATATCGTTATTTCCATATACATTTACATTACTACTACAGTTTTCAACTATTCCATAATTAGAAAATACAATTGTAGCTACATATCCTTCTGAATGTATTTCTCCGTTTTCTACAGATAGATTTTTAATTATAGCACTAGAATCTATAATATTAAATAAACCTTGATGCCAACTATTGTTGTTTATATATAGCCCATTTATTGTATGGTTATTTCCCTCAAATGTTCCTTTAAATGATACCTGGTCTGTTCCGATTGGTGTCCATTCTTCTGCGCTTGTATTAAATGTTATTGTTCCATCGTCTAGCGCTTTATACTTTCCATAGTTTAAGTCTATATCATTCATTAAATATACTGTTTTTCCTTCAAATGTTTCTCCACTGTTTACCCTATCTCTGAATCTTTCTAGTTGTTCTTTTGTGTAAATGTATAAGTTTTGCTCTACTGTTTCGTTTGTATCTACTACAAGACACACACGGAATGAGATGTCATCTTGAAAAACACCATACCAAGCGTTTCTACTGAATATTCCTGAACCTGAAGTTATTTTACTGGAACCACCACGTGTAAAAAAAGGACCTACATTAGAAATAAAATAATTGTTATCTCCATTCCATTTACTTGTATCAGTTGTTGCATCTCCTTTAATAGCTGTTGTTGTTTGATATACTGTTGCATATTTGTTACTTTTTTCATCTATACTTGTAAATGAGCTTCCATTTTTTATTTTTTCTTTATCAACATCGCTTCCGTTATAGTATACAGCTACATATTCATATGCTCCTCCTGATAAGTCATATATTCCATATTCATTTCCTGTACTGCTAGCTAAATTTTCTCCTGCTGCTGTTGTATAACTACTGCTTGTATTTCTTGCTATTTCTGTTCCATTTCTTCCATATTGACTGTGTGTTAGATATGCTATCGCTCCCCATTCACTATTTTTTAGCATATGACTTTCTAAATTTGGTGAATAATATCTTGCATTAGTATACATATTTCCTATTGTTATATATCTCCAGCTACTCATGTTTGGCTGTACTGCTATTGCTTTTTCTGTATGTTCTGATAAAAGTATATTTCCTTCAGTTTCACTATTTGTATTTACATTTTGCTTTTTTTCTTTATCGTACAAGCTTGTTTCGTATTTTCCAACCCATATTCCTGTTAGTTCTTTATCCCAGCCACCGTTTTCTACATCATTTGTAAAGGCTGGATGTACTACGTATTCTTTTGTTGGGTCTCCTCCTTGGTTTGCTCTTCTTGCTGTTTTTTCGTTTCCGTCTTTATCTATATATTTATCTGTTTTTCCTTTTAAAAATACTACATCTATTGATCCATATCCATTATTTGTGTTACTTACTTGTGTTTTTGTATCATCTGTATAATATGTTATTTTGTATGCATATCTTGGTATCCATACAAAATAGCTTTCTACTCCATCTATTGTTACTTTTGCATTTGCCCACTCAGATTTTGTATTATCTTCTTTTCCTATCCCTGCTATATAGCTATAGTTTTTGTTTGTTTCGTCTTTTACCCAAGTTTGGTTTGTACTATCATATTTTACAAGTTCCATGTTTGATTTTAGCTCTGGTGGATTTGGCTGATTTTTTTCGCTTATAACTGATGCATATACGTAATCTATGTTTTCTATGTCTTTTTCATATGCTTGTTTTATTTGCCTTGTTAATTCTTCTCCTGTATTTTTTCTATTTACTGCTGAAAAATATATTGTTGTAGATAGTGCTACTATAAATAGTATTGCGACTATTACGACTACTGCAACTGATCCTGTTTCTTCTTTTATTTTCATTTTTTCCTCCTTGTTTTATTGTTATTATTTTATTAAGGTATGTCTTTGTAGATGGGCAGACAGGGGCGTCTGCCCCTACACATATTTGTTTGGTTTTAATATTTTTTATCATTTTTATTAGGCAAAGGTTTTATAAATTTTAAAAATATGTAAACAAGGAATCGAACGAAGTTTATCATTATTTTTAAAAATTTATAATCCTTTGCTTTGCGATAAATAAAAAATTTCTTAAATGCAAAAATAGAACCAAATACCATTTTTGCATTTTGATTTCTACATCAAAAATACACAAATGGAACTTGGTTCTATTTGCTTTGTATTTATTATTTTATTATCTTCTAAAATGTGTACTCTCTCTCTCTCTCTCTCTCTCTCTCTCTACAGCCTCAACGTTTTTGATTATTTTCATTTGTTTCTCCTTTTTTATTTATTTTTATCTTCTTTAAAAATTATATTTTATCATTTTATTATTGTCAATATTTTTTTATTTATCATTTTTAAATTTTAAGATTAAAAATCATCATTTAATAAAAATTCAAATATATTAACATGTTTAATTCCATCTTTTGAGTAATCTTCATCATCCAAAGATATAATATACTTCGGATATGAATCGTTAATTCCTTTATATGCTCCGAATTCTCTTTGTCTTGTTTCCTCTGAAGCTAATGTATAGCAAACTTGTATATATTTAAATTCTTTATTTTTAGTTGCTACAAAATCTACTTCTCCCTTTTTTGTTTTTCCAATATATACTTCGTATCCTTTAGCAAGTAAATCATTATAAACTATACTTTCTAATGCCATAGAATAGTTTATTTCCTTACTATTTGTTTTTATTTTTTTTACCCCTAAATCAGAAACATAATATTTATTTAAGGTTTTTAAAATACTTTTTCCTTGAATATCATATCTATAAACTTTGTTCATAATAAAAGTTGAACATAAAGCTTCTAAATAGCTATATAATGTATCTGTTGCTATTTCATGATGTTCATTCTTTAAATAATTTAAAATATTATTTGCTGAAAATTCTTTTCCTTCCGTTTCTAAAACATATTGCAAAATTTTGTTAAA
>CANRMR010000019.1 GCA_947631785.1 uncultured Clostridia bacterium
AAAATCAACCAGTTTAATTCTGATTGATTTTTGTATCTATCTGTTCTATAAAAGTTCGAACAGATTCGTCGTTGGAGGCGTTGGGCGGATTCGAACCGCCGAATCAGAGTTTTGCAGACTCGTGCCTTACCACTTGGCTACAACGCCACATAAAATATTATATGAGAAAAATAAAAAAATAGTACCAAAATTATTTACTATTTATATATATTAGTATTACATATATGGAGCAGGTAGCGGGAATCGGACCCGCGAATTAACCTTGGCAAGGTTACATTTTACCACTAAATTATACCTGCATAATTAATTATAACAATAAATATAATAGCAAAAAAAAAGGATGATGTCAAGAATAAGTAATCAAAAAATAAAAAATAGTAAAAAAACCTACGCAAATAAGGTTTTTTAAAAACTTTTTTACATAATCAGTTGATTTTGGAATGAAAATGTTATATAATTGTAATATACGGACTTTTATAAAAATTGTATCTTAAAAAACGTTGTTCCGTAACATAAAAAAAATACATTTTATAAAACAAGAAAAAATTAGAAAAAACTGCTATTGACAATGTTTTTTAAAGTATGTAATATATAAAAGAAGAAATATAATAAAGGTGGTAGGAAAATGAAACGAATAAGAGTAGGAATTATATTAATGGTAATTTTATTATTGCTAAGTATGATAATTATTCCATATAACCAAGCAAATGCAGAAGCAAATACTATAAAGCTTTGTGTATCACTTTATAGAGAAAATGGAAAAGGATATATTGCAGGAAGTAGTTCAAGTCTTGATTCTGAATATTCTAGAATTATATGGAAATTAGGATCTAAAAATGATGATGGATCTATGGACTATAGCAAGAATATATATTGTCTGTATGCTGAAAGAGGATTTGCAACTGATGATCAATCTTATGAGAATGATATATCTGAGGAAGCAGAATATGACTATCATGCAGATATGAATAAAGAAAATCAAGATAATATATTAGAAAAATGGAAATTAAATGGTCTACAAGATTCTAATGGAGATTCTAAAAGTGATGAATATAAAAAAACATATAATAAAATTTTATGGATATTAGACCATATGTATATTCCTGAAGCTAATATTGATAATACTAATAATAAAATAGAGTTTTTAAAAAGAATACCACTAAAAGATAGTAATAGTAATGTAAATATATATGAACATATAACAACTGAAATAGATGAAGAGATAGATTTAACAAATGACTTAACAGATGATCTAATAGAAGTAGCACAACAATTAGCTATATGGCATTTTACAAACTCTAATGATAATAATTATAATAATGAAAATGGTATAACAGTTTATGAATGTGAGAAGCAAGATGATGTAAATAGTAAAGAAATAGATGGTATAGAGATAAATGGTGAATTAGACACTTGTATAAATTCTATATATAAATATCTTATAGAAAATGCAGATGAAAATTATACTGGTGAAGAAAATTCATTAGGATATGCTACAAAAGCTACATTTTGGACTAATAATAATTCTACAAATCAACCAGTAGTTATTGTAGAAAAAGCTCCAAAAGTATTTGACTTAAGTTTAAGAAAAAGAATTACAAAAATAGAAAAAGCAAATGAAACAGTGCAAAATTTAGCAATAGACAGAGTAATGGCAGATAATAGTATAACATTTTATGCAGAAGATGGAGATGCAGCATCACAAATTAGAAATTTAACAATAAATACAGAAAAATTAGATGATTCATCAGATGATAATGGTGATTATAAAACAACAACAGCAGAATATAAACATCAAAAAGACCCAGTTACAGTTGAGACAGGAGATAAAGTTACATATACAATTACAATATTTAATGAAGGTGAAATTGATGGTAGAGCAACCGAAATAACAGACCAATTACCATCAGGACTAAAATTTTTAAAAGAAGAAACACAGCAAACATATGCTTCAGAAAATTATGAATATGATTATGATGATAATGAAAATAGAATAGTAATAAAAGAAAAACAAGGTTCAACACATAGTAATTTGACAGCTTATAAAAAAGACCATAATCTTTCTAAAACAGAGATACATGTTATATGTCAATTAGTTGAAGAAAGAGGAGATAAAGAAAAGGTATTAACAAATGTTGCATGGATATCAGACGATTATAATGCTTCAAATGTAGAAGATAGGGACTCTGATCCAAAAAAATTACCCACAGCAAATGATGAAAGTGCAGTAACAAAAGATAATATAGAAAATTACAGAGGAACAACAGATGAAGAAAAAGAATTATCAGATTCAAATTATTATTATCCAGGATATGAAGATGATGATGACTTTGATAAATTGGTATTACCAAGTAGAGACAAAGTATTTGATTTGGCTTTAAGAAAATATATTACAAAAGTAGAAACAGAAAATGAAGATGAAACTAGAACAACAACAGACATCGAAAATACTGAAACACAAAGAAGAAATCCAGAAATTGATAAATCAACTTTACAAACAGGAACAACTGCAACATATAAACATAGAAAAGACCCAGTACTTGTAAAAACAGGTGACTTAGTTACATATAACATTACAGTATACAACGAAGGTGAAGTAGCAGGTAGGGCAAAAGAAATAATAGATCAATTGCCAAAAGGATTAAAGTTTAATAGTGAAGAAACTTTAAAATTAGATGAAAATGCAAATTATAATTTTGCATATGATGAAAGTGCAAATAAAGTTACAATAACAGAAAAAGAAACACAAACAAATAATGACTTAAATCCATATAATCCAGAAGGAAATGAAGACCTAGATTCTACAACAATAAAAGTAGTATGTACCGTAGAAGAAAAAGCTTCTGATAAAGAAATAATACTAACTAACATTGCATGGATAAGTAAAGCATATAATAAAGATGCAAATAAAGATATAGTAAGTGATAGATATTCAGTAGATAAAAAAGCAGATAGAGATTCTGTACCAAATGATCATCCTACTAAAATGGCTGATGAACTTAATACTGAAAATGTAGGATATACAGGAAAAAATAATTATAATAAAAATGAATTAAATAATAGTAACAATTATTATAAAGGTATAGAAGATGATGATGATTTTGAAAAAGTAAAATTATTACCTGACCAAATAGATTTGAGCCTAAGAAAATTTATTACAGAGATTAATTCAAAAGGAAATGTAAGAACAATAACAGATAGAGAGCCTAAAGTAGATACAAGCACAATTGCAACAGATGGAACAGCAACATATAATCATCCAAAAACACCAATTTCAGTAAAAGTTGGAGACATTATAACTTATACAATTAGAGTATACAATGAAGGTGGATTAGATGGATATGCATCTGAAATAACAGATCACTTACCAGAATGGTTAGAGTTTATGACTAATACAAATGCAACAACAGATGAAGAAAAAGAAGCAGCAGATTTTAATACTGAATATTTATGGGTATTAGGAGATGATGGAAGAACTGTTAAAACAGATATTTTATCACAAGATAAATCAAACATCTATAAAACATTAACAAATATAAATAGAGAAAGCACACTTCTTACAGCATATGATGGAGGAGATACACTAGATTATCTAGATGTTAAAATAAAATGTAAAGTAAGAAATGTTGAATCTGGAACAAAAATTACAAATATTGCTGACATTACAGAAATGGAAAATAAAAATGGAGATATAATAGATGAAGATAGAGATTCACACACAAATCCAGGAGTAGATGTTCCAAATGATAACGACCTTCCAAATTATAAAGATGACAAAATAGAAAGAGGGGACGAATATATTCCAGGACAAGAAGATGATGATGACTTTGAAAAAGTAGTAGTAGAAATATTTGACTTAGCACTAAGAAAATTTATAACAGCAGTAGATGATGAAGCAATAACTTCAAGATATCCACAAGTAAATTATGACGAAGAAACTGAAAAAATGACATTTACACATCCAAAAGATCCAGTAGGAGTATCAAACGGAAAACTTGTAACATATACAATAAGAGTATATAATCAAGGAGATATTGCAGGATATGCTACAGAGGTAACAGACAATTTACCAGAAGGACTTTTATATGTACCAGAAAATACAATAAACCAAAAATATAGATGGAAAATGATAGATGCAAATGGTAATGAAACGCAAAATGTAGAAGAAGCAGTGTATATTACAACAGATTATCTATCAAAAGCTGAGGAAGATGCAACAGGAAGAAATAATTTACTAAATGCATTTGATAAAAATGCAGAAATTAGTAATACAAATCCAGACTATAGAGATATTGAAGTTGTATTTAAAGTAATTGAACCAGATACGTCTGATAGAATTTTAACAAATACAGCACAAATTTCAGAAGATGAAGACGAAAATGGAAATCCAATAGATGATATTGATTCAATTCCAAACAATGATGAAGAATATGACTTTGATAATGAACAAAACAATGAAGACGATATTGATTTTGATAGAGTAGAATTACAATGTTTTGACTTAGCACTAAGAAAATTCATAACAGCAGTAAATGATGATAATGTAACAACAAGATATCCTAATGTAAGCTATGACGAAGCACAAGGAAAAATAACATATACACATCCAAAAGATCCAGTAGATGTAGCAAATGGAGATATAGTAACATACACAATAAGAATCTACAATGAGGGAGAAAGAGCAGGATATGCAGATGAAGTAACAGATGACATGCCAGAAGGATTAGAATTTGTGCCAGAAAATAGCACAAACAAAGAATATAGATGGAAAATGATAGATGCAGAAGGTAAAGAAACAACAGATGTAACAAAAGCTGTAAAAATAACAACAGACTATCTATCAAAAGCTGAGGCAGATGAAACAGGAAGAGATAATTTATTAAAAGCATTTAATAAAGAATTAGGAATAACAGATGAAAATCCAGACTATAGAGACTTAAAAGTAGCATTTAGAGTTACAGAACCAAACAATTCTGATAGAATACTAGTAAATACAGCAGAAATATCAGAAGACAAAGATGAGCATGGAAAACCAGTAGAAGATATTGATTCTACACCAGACAACAACAAAGACGGTGAAGATGATATAGATAAAGAATATGTAAAATTAAAATGCTTTGACTTAGCACTAAGAAAATTTATAACAGCAGTAAATGATACACCTGTTAATAATCGTTATCCAAGCTTAAGCCAAGACGAAAACGGAAAAATTGTATATACACATACAAAAGATCCAGTACAAGTAGAAAATGGAAACATAGTAACATATACAATAAGAGTTTACAATGAAGGAGAAATGGCAGGATATGCAGATGAAATAACAGACGACATGCCAGAAGGACTAGAATTTGTACCAGATAATAGCATAAACAAAGAATATAGATGGAAAATGTTAGACGAAAGTGGTAAAGAAACAATAGATGTATCAAAGGGAGTTAAAATAACAACAGACTATCTATCAAAAGCACAAGCAGACGAAACACAAAGAGATAACTTATTAAAAGCATTTGACAAAGAATTAGGAATAACAGAAACTAACCCAGACTATAGAGATGTAAAAATTGCATTTAAAGTTACAGAACCAAATACATCTGATAGAGTACTAGTAAATACAGCAGAAATAACAGAAGATAAAGACGAACATGGAAAACCAGTAGAAGATATTGACTCTACACCAGACAATAACAAAGATGGTGAAGATGATATAGATAAAGAATATGTAGAAGTAAAATACTTCGACTTAGCACTTAAAAAATGGGTAAGTCAAGCAATTGTAATTGATGGTAAAAATCAAACTGTTATCGATTCTGGACATACAGGAGACGAAAATCCAGAACCACCAGTAAAAGTGGATATTAAGGAGAATAAATTAAATTCTATTATAGTAAAATTTGTATATCAAATTAAAGTAACTAATGAAGGACAAATAGCAGGATATGCAAAAGAAGTAAAAGATCATATTCCAGAAGGATTAGAATTTGTTCAAGAAGATAATCCAGATTGGTACAGATGTGAAGATGGAACAGTTGCAACTGCAAAATTAGAAAATACATTATTACAGCCAGGTGAATCTGCAACAGTAACAATTGTTTTAAGATGGATAAATAATAATGAAAACTTAGGTCAAAAAGTAAACTTTGCAGAAATAAGTAAAGACTACAATGAAAGTCATACACCAGATATTGATTCTAAGCCAGATAACTTTAAAGATAAACCAATAGAAGATGATGAAGATGAAGCACCAGTATTATTAGGAATACAAACAGGTGCAGCAGTAATGTACATTGGACTTACAACAATAATACTAGTTACTTTAGCAGGAGGAATAATACTAATTAAAAAATATGTATTATAAAATTAAGTAAAAAAATCACGCAAAAAGCGTGATTTTTTTATTTACAACCAAATAGGTTTATGATATAATTTTACCTAAGGAGTGAAATGTATGAATCAAATTTTATATACGGAAGAAGCAAAAAGAAGAGGAAAAGGACCTGTTGATATAAGAAAAGTTGTTATTTTTTTTGTAATTGCTATAATTTTATTTGCAATTATATTAATAGGTCAAGGTTCATATGCAATGTACAAACAAAACGAAGAAAAGAAAAAAAATGAAACTATTCCTACAATAGATATAACCAAAGTAGAAGATGAAAAACAAGCTAAAATAACCATCAATCATGACAAAGCTATAGCAAATGTAATTTATAAAATAAATGATGAAGATGAAAAACAATTACAAGTAGATGGTACAAATATTATAGACAAAAATATTGATTTATCTGTTGGTACAAACTACATAGAAGTAACAGCAATAGATATAAATGGTAAACAGCAAACAAGTCAAACGACTATTGAAGTGGAAGAAGATTTAAACATAGAACTTTCAGTTATAGGAAATAATATAAAAATAATAGCTAGTGATACAAAAGAAGGTATGAGCTATTTAACATACAAATGGAATAATGAAGAAGAAGTAAGAGTAGACTTGCAAGAAGATCCATACAAAATAGAAGTAGAAACACAAATACCTGTTGGACAAAATACTTTACAAATAAATGCTGTTAACAAAGAAAATATTGTAAAAACAAAAGAACAACCAGTAAAAGGAATAAAAAAACCAGAAGTTACAGCATATCAAGAAGGTGAATATATTGTAATAACTGTAAAAGATGAAGAAGGAATTGAAACCATAGAGCATGATTTAAATGGTGAATTATTACAAACAATAGAAGGAGGAAGTCAAAAAGAACTAACATATATGCAACAAATAATAACAGGTGATAACTATGTTACAGTAACAGTTAAAAGTATTAGTGGTGCTGAGACAGTATTTTATGGAGTATGTAAAAACTAATTAAAAATATTATAGGGCGATAAATTATCGCCCATAATACAAACTTAAATTAATAAAAATATAATAGAAAACACCAAGGGAGAAAACGATGGAAAATCAAATTATAAAACTTATCCTATTTTTTATAATTTATTCTTTTCTAGGATGGGTAATGGAATCTATGGTAAGAAGCATATGTGAAAAAAAATTAATAAATACTGGTTTTTTATATGGACCATTTTGTCCTATATATGGACTAGGTGCATTAATTATGATTTTGTTTCTAAGCACATTTAAAAATAATGTCTTTTTATTATTTTTAACATCATTTGTTATTTTATCATTATGGGAATATGTAGTTGGATGGCTATTAGAAAAAATATTCAAAACAAAGTATTGGGATTATTCAGATCACAAATTTAATATTAATGGAAGAGTATGTCTTAGCAATTCAATTGCATGGGGAGTACTAGGCGTAATATTTGTAAAATATTTACATCCTTGGATTTCAGATATATTATTAAAGATACCTGAAAAAGTATTAATTTGTAGTACAATTATATTAGGTGGATATATTATAATTGATGCAATAGTAACAATGATAAAAGTAGGAAGTATAGAAAAAGAAATTAACAAATTATCAAACATTGGAAAAAATATAAAAGAAAAATTAGAAGAATTAAAAGAAACAACAGAAAGTGTTGTAATGAAACAAATTACTAAAGAAGATATAGAAAGAAAACTTAAAGAATTAAAGTATGAACAAACAAAATTAAAAAGGAAAATACTTAGAAGAACAAATAGATTAAAGAAAGCATTCCCAAGTATGAAATCAACAAAAGTAATTACAGATTTTCTAAATCATAAAATAGATGAAATAAGAAAAAAATAAAAGAATAGGAGAAACAAATGATACAACAAATTTATATTATTGATAATGATTTAAAACTAATTAACCTCTTTAACGAATTATTCAAAAATGAAAAAGAATATTCATTTCAAAGAGTAAAAACAGAGGAAATAGACATTGCATTAAGAGACATACCATCATTAATTATAATCAATGAAGATAATATTGATGAAGAAATTATAAAGCTTTGTACAAAAATAAGGGAAAATGAAGATAACAGTATTACACCAATTATTGTAATATCTTCAAATAAAGAAAAAGAGCATAAAGTTGAAATACTAAAAACAGATGTAGAATACTACATAAAAAAACCTATTGATCCAGATTTTCTTTATTATACAGTATATAATATGGTAAAGTTAATGTACAGAAATAGAAGAGTAAGTCCGCTAACTGGACTTCCTGGAAATGTGCAAATACAAGCAGAAATAAAAAAACGATTATTAAAAAAAGAAAGCTTTGCTATTTTTTACTTTGACTTAGACAATTTTAAAGCATATAATGATGTATATGGATTTGTTAAAGGTGATGAAATAATTAAATTTACAGCAAAGACTATTTCAAAAATAATACATAATATAAACTGTGAAAACACATTTATTGGTCATATTGGTGGTGATGATTTTATTGCAATAGTATCAAATGCAGATTATGAAAAAATATGTCAAGATATAATACTAGAATTTGATACAAACATTACAAAATATTTTACAGAGACAGATATTAATAGAGGTTATATAGAAGTGGCAAACAGAAAAGGAATTATAGAAGACTTTCCACTGATTACTATATCAATAGGTGTAGTTGAAGTAGATAAAGATAGATTCAAAAATACTTTAGAAATTGGAGAAATTGGTGCAGGAGTAAAACATTTAGCAAAAACAACACTTGGAAGTACATATGTAATAAATAGAAGAAAAAAGTGAGATTAAATTTAATCTCACTTTTTATAGATATTTCTTTAAAGTTTCAACACTATCTTCCTGCATAACAACAAAATCATTTAAAATATTTTTTACATCATAATCAGCTTCCGGATTTTGATTTATCAAACGTCTTCCCTCAATAATACCCATATTAGTCCCTTGCATTAATAATTCAGATAATTTTGAAGTAGTATCATCAGTCATTGTTTTCATTTGAATACCATACCATGTCATCATCTTATTCATTGCATTTGTTTCATGAGGTTTTTTATCTGTATAGTTAGAATATAAGTCAATTACCCTTTGAGAAATCTTTTTATACTTACCATATTCGGTATCTAATATATTTTTAAAATTGTCATCTGTTACTTTTTCAGAAACATAAGATATAGCATCCATACCCATTGTAGCACCTTTATTGACCTCATCTAAAATATTCAAATTTTGATTATCCATTATATCATTCCTCCCATTTTGGTATTTACTACCATAAAATCTATAAATAGTATTTGTTAAAAACGAAAATATATGCATACCATTTAAATTAATTCATATAAATTATATAAGAATAAAAAAAGGGGATAATATATGATTATTTTAAGTAAAAAAAGAATGATAATGTTATTAAACTTAGTTGTACTTGTAGTTGTTGTATGCAGTGTTAAAAATATAAATATAAACAAACAAACCAAAGAAACTGTAGCACTTCCAATTACAAACAAAACAATAGTATTAGATGCAGGGCATGGTGGAGAAGATGGAGGAGCAGTTAGTAATAATGGAACAACAGAAGCAAATACCAATTTAAAAATAGCATTAAAATTACAAAATTTATTAGAACAAAGCGGATGTAATGTAATATTAACTAGATCAGACGATAATGCAATTTACGATATAGACAGTAAAACATTAAAAGAAAAAAAAGTTTCAGATATTAAAGAAAGAGTAAAAATAGGAAATAACTCTAGTGCAGATATTTTTGTTTCAATACATTTAAACAAAATACCACAGCAACAATACTATGGATGGCAAACATTTTTTAAAAATGGAAATGATCAAGGTGAAAAATTAGCAAATAAAATACAAGAAAATTTAAATGAAGCAATTCAAAAGGAAAATAAAAGGGTGCCCCTTAAAATTGATAATGTATATATTATAAAACATGTAGAAATACCAACATGTATTGTAGAATGTGGATTTTTATCAAATCCAGAAGAAGAAAAACAACTTATGCAAGATGAATATCAAAATCGCCTAGCATGGGGAATATATACTGGAATTATAGATTATTTTTATGAATAATCTATAATTATAAATCTAAATGTTTATATATATTAATAATTTCTGTTATTAAACTTTCAGTTTTAAAAGGTTTTTGAAGGCATGCCCATACATTATTTATATTGTTTGATTTTAATTCATATTGCATATTATAGCCTGACACAATAATAAAAATAGGAAAATCAGACTTATTGTTATATTTTTTAATAACATCAAAACCAGACATTAAATGACCGCTTCCTTTTGAAATATCTGTAATTACAAGGTCAGGTCTATCTTGATTAATGATTTTAATTTCATCTTCTAAGTTTTCAGAAATAAAAACTTCTTTTTCTATTGTAAGTGTATCTATGGCATTTTTAATTATTTTTCTTATCATTTCATTATCATCTGAGATTAATATTTTGAACATAATAACCTCCTTTTACAATTTAAGCTTAAAAAAATCCCTTTTCTATATTATAAAACATATTTTTTGCAGATTTTGTCGAACTGTGGTCAAAATAAAAAAAATCAAATTTATGAATAAAATGTAAAAGAAATGAAATAATAACAATAAAAGATAAAAAATCTTTTATTGTAAAAAAAGGAGTGAAAATATGAAAGTTATAGATAAAATTGCACTAGTATTAATCATAATAGGAGCAATCAACTGGGGATTAGTAGGAATTTTTAAATTTAACTTAGTAGATACAATTTTTGGAGAATTAACAGTAATTACAAGAATTATATATGCCTTAGTTGGAATTTCTGGATTATGGGGAATAAAACTATTATTTGATGATTAAAAGTAAAGATGCTTAAGAAAAACTTAAGCATCTTTTTTATGTAAATTCGTCAATAGTAATTTGTAAAAAATAAAAAAATGGTGTATAATAGCATGGTGATTAAATTATAGGAGGAAAATACAATGTTAAATGTAAGTGGAGTTACAGTTAGATTTGGAAAAAGAGTATTATTTGAAGATGTAAATATTCGTTTTGGAAAAGGAAACTGTTATGGAATAATTGGCGCAAATGGAGCAGGAAAATCTACATTCCTTAAAGTATTATCAGGCGAGCTAGAACCAAGCAAAGGAGAAGTTTCTATAGATAAAGGAGAAAGAATATCCGTTTTAAAACAAGATCACTTTGCATTTGAAGAAGAAAGAGTAATAGATACAGTAATGATGGGAAACCAAGAATTATATAATATAATGAAAGAAAAAGAAGCAATATATGCAAAACCAGACTTTTCAGAAGAAGACGGAATGAAAGCTGCAAAATTAGAAGAACGCTTTGCGGAACTAGATGGTTGGAATGCAGAATCAGATAGTGCAATGCTACTTAATGATTTAGGAATAGACTCTAGCCTTCATGAAAAGAAAATGAAAGAAATTGAAGCAAAAGATAAAGTAAAAGTATTACTTGCTCAAAGTTTATTTGGAAATCCAGATGTACTTTTATTAGATGAGCCTACAAATGACTTAGACCTAAAAAGTATTGAATGGTTACAAGAATTTTTAATAAACTTTGAAAATACAGTAATCGTTGTATCACATGATAGATATTTTCTAAACAAAGTATGTACTCACATTGCAGATGTTGACTTTGGAAAAATAAAAGTATATCCAGGAAACTATGACTTTTGGTATGAATCTAGCCAGCTTGCACTAAAACAAATGAAAGAAGCAAACAAAAAGAAAGAAGAAAAAATAAAGGAATTGCAAGACTTTATAGCAAGATTTAGTGCAAATGCATCAAAATCAAAACAAGCAACATCTAGAAAAAAATCTTTAGAAAAGATAGAGTTAGATGAAATCAAGCCATCAAATAGAAAATATCCATATGTAGATTTTAAGCCAGATAGGGAGCCAGGAAAAGATATATTAACAGTAAAAAATATATCAAAAACATTAAATGGAGAAAAAATACTAGACAATATATCATTTACAGTAAAGGCAAATGATAAAATTGCATTTTTAGCTGATAATGAAATTGCAAAAACAGTATTATTCCAAATTATAGCAGGAGAACTTAAGCAAGATGAAGGAGAAATAATATGGGGAACAACAATTACAAGCTCATACTTTCCAAAAGATAACAATTATTTATTTGAAACAGATGAAATTTTAGTAGATTGGCTTAGAAAATATTCAAAAGATCCAGACGAAACATATGTTAGAGGATTTTTAGGAAGAATGTTATTTTCAGGTGAAGAAGCATTAAAAAAAGTAAGTGTACTATCTGGAGGAGAAAAAGTAAGATGTGTATTATCTAAAATGATGTTATCTGGAGCAAATTTTTTAATTATAGACGAACCAACAAACCATTTAGATATGGAAAGCATCACATCTGTAAACGAAGGAATGACAAAATTTAAAGGGAACATTTTATTTACATCACACGACCATCAACTAATGCAAACAGTAGCAAATAGAATTATAGACATTAAACAAGATAAAGTAATAGATAGAGAATGTACATACAATGAGTATTTAGAAATTGAATAAAGTATAAAAAGGGATGGAAGGATATATGGATAATTTAGCAAAACAAATTGCAACCGATTTAAATATAAAAGAAGAACAAGTAAAAAATACAATTGCCTTAATTGATGAAGGAAATACAATACCATTTATAGCACGTTACAGAAAAGAAGTAACAGGTGGTCTAAGTGATGAAATATTAAGAGATTTAGGAGAAAAACTAACATATTTAAGAAACTTAGAACAAAGAAAAGAAGAAGTAAAAAAATCTATAGAAAATCAAGGAAAAATGACAGAAGAATTAGAAAAACAAATTGATAATGCAAAAATACTTGCAGAAGTAGAAGATATATACAGACCATACAAGCAAAAAAAGAGAACAAGAGCAACCATTGCTAAAGAAAAGGGATTAGAACCTTTAGCAGAGGTGATAAAAGAGCAAAGAAAAGATGTTAATATAGAAGAAATTGCAAAAGAGTACATAAATGAAGAAAAACAAATAAACACAGTAGAAGAAGCAATTCAAGGAGCACTAGATATAATTGCAGAAGAAATAGCAGATAATGCAAAATATAGAAAACAAATAAAAAGAATATGTTATTATGAGGCAAAATTAGTTACTAAAGCTGCAAAAGAAGAAAAAAGCAATTATGAAATGTATTATGAATTTTCAGAAAAAATAAACAAAATACCAAGCCATAGAATACTTGCAATAAATAGAGGAGAAAAAGAAGAATTTTTAAAAGTAAAAATAGAAAAACCAGAAGATAAAATTTTAGATAATATAAAAAAAGATATGATAAAAAAAGAAAGTCCAGTAAAAAATTATTTAGATTCTACAATTGAAGATAGCTTTAAAAGATTAATAGAACCATCAATAGATAGAGAAATAAGAGCAGATTTAACGCAAAAAGCAGAAGAACAAGCAATAAAAGTATTTGGAAAAAATGCAAAACAATTATTACTTGGTGCACCAATTAAAGATTTAGTAGTAATGGGATTTGACCCAGCGTATAGAACAGGTTGCAAAATTGCAGTAATAGATGAAACAGGAAAGCTACTTGCTACAACTACAGTATATCCAACAGAGCCACAAAACGATATACAAGGAGCAGAAAAAGAATTACTAAAACTAATAGATAAGTATAATATTAACATGATAGCAATTGGTAATGGAACAGCATCTAGAGAATCTGAAATGTTTGTAGCAGATTTAATACAAAAATCACAAAGAGATGTACATTATGCAATAGTAAGTGAAGCAGGAGCATCCGTATATTCTGCATCAAAACTTGCCAGCAAAGAATATCCAGATATAAACGTATCACTTAGAGGTGCAATTTCAATTGCTAGAAGACTTCAAGATCCACTTGCTGAACTTGTAAAAATAGACCCAAAAGCAATAGGAGTAGGGCAATACCAACATGATGTAAACCAAAAAAGACTAACCGAAAGTCTAGTAGCTGTTGTAGAAGATGCAGTAAATAAAGTAGGAGTAGATGTAAATACAGCAACGCCATCACTTCTTGGGTATGTTGCAGGAATTAATAAAACAATTGCAGAAAATATTGTAAAATATAGAGACGAAAATGGAAAACTAAAACAAAGAAAAGATTTACTAAAGGTTCCTAAACTTGGAAATGTAGCATTTAAGCAATGCGCAGGATTTATCCGTATATTTGATGGAGAAAATCCATTAGAAATTACAGCAGTTCACCCAGAAAGTTACGAAATAGCAGAAGAATTATTAAAAACAATAGGATTTAATAAAAAAGATTTACTAAATAAAGAAACATTAAATAAAATAAGAGAAGAGCTAAGCAAATTAAACATTAAAGACACAGCAGTAAAATTAAATGTAGGAGAAATGACATTGCAAGATATTATACAAGAGCTATCAAAACCAGGAAGAGACCCAAGAGAAGAAATGCCAAAACCAATACTAAGACAAGATGTATTAAAATTAGAAGATTTAAAAGAAGGAATGGTTTTAACAGGAACAGTACGAAACGTAATAGACTTTGGAGCATTTGTAGACATAGGAGTAAAACATGATGGCTTAGTACATATTTCAGAGATGAGTGATTCTTATGTAAAAAGACCATCAGATATAGTCTCTGTTGGTGATATAGTTAAAGTAAAGGTAATAGATATAGACTATGATAGGCAGAAAGTAAAACTTAGCATGAAAGATGTAAAGTAAAGTATATATATTAGCTTAATACATGAAGAATGAAAAATATGTAATATTTATTATGCCTATTAATTAAGTAGAAGAACATATTATTAAATATTTCTTATATTTTCACTCGAGGCTTCCCCACCGACGCTGTAACAACGCTAAACGCGTTTAACAGCCTTCGGCGGTCCCCACAAAGCAACTCGCAAAAATAACGAAATATTTAATAGTATGTTCTTCTAATATTATAAAATAAATAAATAAATATAAATAAAAAAACAGATTTCAAATCGAAATCTGTTTTATGCTTCTTTAGATGTATCTTGACTTAACATTCCTGCTTTATCTTCATAAAATACAACATTTGCAACCATCATATAAGGTGTTAACCATAAAACACCTATTCCAAAAGTTAGGCAAGCTAAAATAGCCCATCCGAAAAAGCTAAGTTGTAACCAAAAATAAGCAGCTCTTTTATTTGTCATTAAACTTTGACTTTTTTCTACTATTTCTTTGCTAGATAAATCTGGATTATCATATAAAACAAATGATGTTAGTGAATAATATAAACTTTTTATACCAAGCCAAATTATAGCAACAAAATAAACTATAAGTCCAGCAATACCAATTCCAGAAAAGCTAAGATTTGCAGAATAATTATATCCATATTGCAGAGCATTTACAAAATTACCTGAAACTCCAACAGAGATTAAAACAATAGATACAATTAAAACAATTATTGGAATTAGTAATTTTAATAAAGTATGACCTATAATTCCCCAAAGTTTTCCAAACATTGAAAAACCTGTAGTAAAGAAATCTAAATAATCAACTTCTTCATTTCTTTTTATTTTAATAAAGCCAACTAAAAATCCATAAGCAAGTGGTACACTAATAATATAATAAGCAATGCTACCAACAAAAGGGATAAGGCTTAAAACCCATGAAATAATATACGTAATTAAACCATAAACTAAAGTTAAAAGTGCAACTTTTCCCCATTTACCTGCAAGTGAAACTCTTGCTTCTTGTCTTGTTTGAGACGCAACCATAAAAAAACCTCCTTTTATAAATATATATATCTACAAATACAAAAATATTAATACTTATTTTGTATTTCTAATATATCATTATAATTATTTTCTAAAACCTGAATAAAAATTGTAGCTATAGATGGGTCAAATTGTGTACCCATGTTATTTTTAAACTCAGATTTTACAACATCAATATCTAGTGAATTTCTGTAACTTCGTTTAGATGTCATAGCATCAAATGCATCTGCAACAGCAGCAATTCTTGCTAAATAAGGGATATTTTCTCCAGCAAGTTTAGAAGGATATCCTGTTCCATCAAATCTTTCATGATGGTGTTTTACAATAGGTATAATATCTTTAAAAATTGTTGCATTTGATAAAATATGTGCACCAATAGTTGGGTGGTTTTTAATTTCAGAATATTCATCATCTGTTAGTTTATCTGGTTTTTGCAAAATGGTATCAGGAACACCAATTTTTCCAATATCATGAAAAAGACCGCCAAGTCTTAATAAATTTAAATCAGATTCAGAAAGCCCCAAAGTTTTACCAATTAGTACAGAATATTCAGAAACACGATCAGAATGACCACGAGTATATGTATCTTTGGCGTCTACAGTACGTCTTAGGGTTTCAATACTTTCCATATAAGCATTTTCCAATTTTGCATAAGTATCTTTTAATTCATTATTAATATTTTTAATAACATTCATTTGTTCAATTGCTTTAATACCAGATTCTATAAGTAATAAAAGTTGGTCAAATTTATCACTTTTTTCACAATAACCTTGAATATCTAACCTTTTAATTGTTTCAAGAGGTGGTGCTAAATCCTTATGTCCAGTTAACAATAAAATATATAATTCTTTATTAAACTTGCGAATTTCCTCTACAACTTGATCTCCATGAATTGGAGTCATGATAAAATCAAGAAGCATCAAATCAAAATGTTCATTTTTAACTTTTTCAATTGCCTCTAGTGGATTAGTAACACCAGTAAATTCATAACCAGAACGTTTTAAGAAAATAGACAAAGAATCTATAATTCCAATTTCATCATCTACAACAATTATTTTATATCCGTTAGAAGTTTGGTTTTGCAATCCTTTTCTCATATGTCATCTCCTCCTTGAACATCATTATAAAGTTCATTTTCCAATATTATATTAGTAAAAACAAAGAAAATCAAGGAAAATGTAAAAAAATAAAAAATATATTAACAAAATATTGACATATTAAAAAAAAAAATATAAAATAATGGTGAAAAAAGGCAATAATTGCCAAAAAAGGAAAGGGGATAAAAACATGTACGATATTCAATCATATTATGATGCGCTTAGCCAAACACAACAAACAAAACAACTAATGATGTTACCTACAGGAATGTTATATGCTGTTAGCATAATTTCATTAATTGTTGGAATTATTTCTATAGTAGCAATGTGGAAAATATTCACAAAAGCAGGGGAAGCTGGTTGGAAAAGTATAATACCAATTTACAATACAGTTATATTATTTAAAATAGCTGGAATTTCACCTTGGTGGGTACTTGGATATTTAGCAGCTGCAATTCCATTTGTAGGTGTTTTTGTAGCACTAGGTATTACAATTTATGCTATGATTAACCTTGCAAAAGCATTTGGAAAAAGTGGAGCATTTGCAGCAGGATTAGTACTTCTTAGCACAATTTTCTATTGTATATTAGGCTTTGGTAGTGCAGAATATCAAGGAAATAAAAAAGAAGCATAAAAAATACAAAGTTAAAAGATAGGTTTAGCCTATCTTTTTTTTGCAACTTAAGATAATGGTTCATAAATAAACTTATTTATGAACCATTATCTATTAACTTTTTTTAATAATTTTTTAAAAAAAGTGACAATATAATAAAAAATATGGTAAAATAATTTAAAACAATAAGAAAAGAGGAAAAAACATGTGTGGATTTTGTGGATTTGTAAATAAAAAACAAGATAAAGATAAGACAATTAAAAATATGATGGATAAAATAATATATAGAGGGCCAGATAGCGAGCGGAATCTATACAGATAAAAATATTGCATTAGGATTTAGAAGACTTAGTATTATTGACTTAGAAGAAGGTGCACAGCCAATCTACAATGAAGATAAATCGAAAGTTATTGTATTTAATGGAGAAATATATAACTATCAAGAAATAAAAAAAGATTTATTAGAAAAAGGACATATATTTTATACAAAAACAGATACAGAAGTATTAATACATGGGTATGAAGAATATAAAGAAGAATTATTTAACAAATTAAGAGGAATGTTTGCATTTGCAATTTGGGACAAACAAACAGAAGAATTATTAATTGTAAGAGACTTTTTTGGAATTAAACCAATGTATTACCTAAAACAGGGAGAAAGCTTTATATTTGGTTCAGAAATAAAATGTATATTAGAACACCCAGAAACGGAAAAAAAGCTAAACATTCATGCATTACAAAACTATCTATCATTTCAGTATGGTGTGCCAAATGAAACATTTTTTGAAGGAATATATTGTTTGCCACCAGCACATTATTTAAAATATAAACAAGGAAAAATAGAAATAAAGCGCTATTGGAAGCCAGAATTTAACATAAATGAAAATTTAGAACTAGAAGATACAGTAGAAAAAATAGACAAAGTTTTCAAAAATTCAGTAGAAGCACATAAAATTTCAGATGTAGAAGTTGGATGCTTTTTATCTTCTGGAGTAGATTCTAGTTATGTTGCAACACAATTTAAAGATCAAAAAAGCTTTACAGTAGGTTTTGATTATGATAAATATAATGAAATAGAATTTGCAAAAGATTTAGCACAAAAAATAGGAATGGAGCATCATCATAAAAGCATTTCAGATGATGAATATTGGGAAATACTTCCTAAAATACAATATTATATGGATCAACCACATGCAGATCCATCTTGCGTAGCACTATATTTTGTAAGTAAAATTGCAAGCGAGCATGTAAAAGTAGTATTATCTGGAGAGGGTGCAGATGAACTATTTGGTGGATACAGAATATATCATGAACCACTAAGCTTAAAAAAGACAAGCTTTATACCAAGACCAATATGGAAAATGTTAGCAAAACTTGTAAATTTAATCCCTACAGATTTTAAAGGAAAAAGCTATATAAATAGAGCATCTAAAACATTAGAAGAAAGATTTATAGGAAATGCAAACCTATTTTCAGACAAAGAAAAAAGAAAAATATTAAAAAATACTGAAGGTATGGTAAAGCCACAAGAAATTACTAAAAAATATTATAAAGATGTAGAAGGTTTAGATGACGTAACAAAAATGCAATATATTGATATAAACCTATGGATGGTAGGTGATATTTTACTAAAAGCAGACAGAATGAGTATGGCAAATTCATTAGAACTAAGAGTACCATTTTTAGATAAAGAAGTATTTAAACTTGCAAGCACTTTGCCACAAAAATTTAAAGTAAATGATGAAAACACAAAATACGCAATGAGAAAAGCAGCACTAAAAAATATGCCAGAAGAAGTATCAAAAAGAAAGAAATTAGGCTTTCCAGTACCTACAAGAGTATGGCTAAGACAAGAAAAATACTTCAGTAAAGTAAGAGAAGAATTTTTATCAGAAAATGCAGCAAAATACTTTAAAACAGAAGAAATAATAAAACTATTAGAAGACCACTACAAAGGAAAAAGAGATAACAGCAGAAAAATATGGGCAATATACGTATTTTTAGTATGGTACAAGCAATTTTTTAATTAAAATTTGCAAATATTAATAAAATATGCTATAATTAAGGTGTTAGAGGTTTTAATAATATTAACCTTAAAAACAAAGGAGTGATAAATATGAGTTTATGGGAAAAAATAAAATCATTATTTAGTAAAAAACAAGATACACCTATGCTAGATGAAGGAGAAAATGTTGAAATTAATAGTAGAGATAGTAGAGCAAATTTTGTACAAGGACTAGATGCAAGAGAAGATCAAAAAATAGCAGAGGCAAGACAAAGACAATTTTGTATGGCAAGAGATGTAATAGATGCTATGCAAACAAGATGGAAAAATGATAACATAACTGCAAAAGAAGGATTAGAAATATTATTAAATAGTCGTGGATATCCAGAAGAAGAGATTGTATTAGATAAGCTTGAAATAGACATATTAAACCGAATGGGAATACAATCAAAAAATATACCACAAGATACATTAGATTATTTTAGAAGAGAAGACATGCAAAGATTAGTAGAAAATTTAAAAGATATGTCAATTCAAGAAGCTGCAAAATTTCAATATACAAAAGATGCAGCAAATAGATTTATACCTGACATACCAAGTGCAATGAAAACAATAATGGACAGAGAAATTGAAGAAAAACAAGAAGCAATAGAAGAAAATCAAATATAATAAAAATAACAAAGTATAAACTTACCCCTAAACACATAAAAATGGTTTAGGGGGTTTTTTAATATGAAATTAGGACTTAGTTTATCAGGAGGAGGAATAAAAGGTGCAGCACATATTGGAGTATTAAAAGCACTTGAAGAACAAAACATAAAAATAGATGCAATAGCTGGAACATCATCTGGAAGTATTGTAGCTGCACTTTATGCTATGGGCTATACATCAGACGAAATGTATAGCTTATTTAAAAAATACTGCAAAAAAATTGGTTCAATCCAATTTAAGAATATAATAAAACTAATATTTGGAATAATATTTTGCCAAAGGATAACAATAGATGGATTAAACAACGGTAAAACATTAGAAAAAATAGTAGATGAAGCATGTAAAATAAAAAACATACAAAACATAAACCAAATTAAAATGCCACTTATAATTCCAAGTGTAAATTTAGAAAATGGAGAATTAACACTATTTTCTTCTATGGAAAATAGAGCAAAATACAATGACAATATAAAATATATAAACAATATTCCAATATCAAAAGCTGTAAGATGTAGTTGTTCATATCCAGGAATATTTGAACCAGGAGAATTTAAAAACAAAATATACATAGATGGAGGAATAAGAGAAAACGTTCCGTGGAAAGAATTAAAAAAGACAAATGTAGATAAAGTAATATGTATAGTATTTGAAGAAGAAGCAAGGAAACTAAAAAATAACTATAATATAATAGATATAGTATCTAGCTCAATAGACATATTATCACACGAACTTGCAAACTATGAACTTGAGCGGAGCAGATAAGCTAATAAAAATAAAAACAAAACAAGTATCATTAATAGACTGTAGTAAAATGGATTACTTATACGAAAAAGGATATCAATGTGGGAAAAATTTTACCAAAAACATTGCAAAAGATTTTTTGTTATGATATAAAATAAATATAAAAATAAAGAAAAAGAGGAAAAGCACAAATGAGAAACAAAATAAACGCCAGAACCGTTGCAGGAGTACACACACAAGTAACATATTAAAAGAAATAAAAATAATAAATATAAAACAAATAGAACCAAGTTTCATTTGTATATTTTTGATGTAGAAAATCAAGAGCAAATGAAATTAGGTTCTATTTTTGCATTCAAAATATTATCTAATAACAAAAAAATACAAAACAAATGTAGGGGCGGACGCCTCTGTCCGCCCAAATCATACAAAGACAAACCCTATAGGTGTAGGGGCAAACGCCTCTGTTTGCCCAAATGCTAAAAAGAAATACCTAAAAATCGTAGGGGCACGAGGCATCGTGCCCAAGAACAAAAATTTAATATAACAAAGCAAAGGATTATAAATTTTTAAAAATAATGATAAACTTCGTCGCTCACAAAATTTTCGCATAAATTCTAATGAAAATTTTTCAGCGCCCTCACTAAGGTGTGAGATTCCCTAAAAAATTTTCAAAAGAATTTCTAGGCTTAAATTTTGTTCGATTCCTTGTTTACTTATTTTTAAAATTTATAAAACCTTTGCCCAATAAGAATGTATAAATTAAAAAAAGAAAAGGGAGGAAAAGAAAAATGTTAAAAACCAACAAAACAAATGTAGGGGCGATTTTAATCGCCCGCAAACCACAAAAAAATGCAAATGTAGAGGCAGACGCCTCTGTCTGCCCAAATGCTACAAAGGCATACCCTAATAACGTAGGGGTTGGTCTTGACCAACCCGGGTCAGTCAAGACTGACCCCTACTACAACATGGGATATTGCAGCACCAGAAAATCCTTAAACATAAAATAAACAAATCCAGGCAAAAGCAGGAATAAAACCTGCTTTTGCTTGTATATTTTACATATTTCAAAAACGCAAAAAATGTCGAAAAGTTTTTCTTGACAAATAAAAAAATAATAGTAAAATAAAATTATTAAATCTAAAAATTGCAAATCAGCAATTAAATTTCCAAAAATTAAAAGAAAATAAAATACACACATATTGACAAATAATAAAAAACAAACTATAATATTGTCAATAAGCAAAAGGAGGTAAGT
Organism: uncultured Clostridia bacterium; assembly: GCA_947631785.1. Classification (GTDB taxonomy): domain Bacteria; phylum Bacillota; class Clostridia; order TANB77; family CAG-508; genus CANRMR01. Next base: position 22,577 of record CANRMR010000019.1, read on the forward strand.
AGAACATCAATCAAAAATAGACTACTCAATGATATATAGAATATTAAATTACTATACAACAATATTAAACGATATAATAGATAAAGAAAAAATAAAAACAAAAGAATATAAAATACCAAAAATAATACCAATAGTAATATATACAGGAGAAGGAAAATGGACAGCAGAAACAAAACTAAAAGAAAAAGAAATAAAATATAAAGAGCAAAAAAACTATATAAATATAGAATATAAAATAATAAACATAAATAACTACACAAATGAAGAGTTGCTAAAATTAAACAGTAAAGTGTCATATGCATTTTTAATAGAAAAAAGCAAAACAAAAGAAAAATTAATAGAAGTGTTAGAACAAATAGCAAAGGAATGCAACACAGAAGAAAAAGCCAAAAAAATGCAAGACATAACAAGATACATATTAAGTGCAAGACTAGAAAAAGAAAAAATAGACAAAATAATTAAAAAATATGATTGGAAGGGAGGAGATAGTATTATGACAGCGAGAGAATGTTGGATAAAAGAATTTGAAAAAGAAAGAGAGGCTGGAATAATAGAAGGAAAGAGAGTTGGAATTGCAGAAGGAAAAAAAGAAGGAATTAAAGAAGGAATAAGATATAATTTAAGAGAAACAGCCAAAAAGATGCTAAATAAAAAAATGCAAATAGAAGACATAAGTGAGATTACAGGTTTAAGCAAAAGTGAAATTAAAAAATTAAAATTATCAATAGGTATATAAAAACGCATGTAGGGGCAAACACCTCTGTTTGCCCCTATATACATAGGCATACCCTAATAAACATTAAAATTAATATAAAAAAATTTCTCCAAAAACATTGCAAAAAATTATTTTGTATGATATAAAATTTATTAGTTTATTTGAAATATTAAATTGTAATAAATAGAGGACAATTTTTTAAAAATTGTCCTCTATTTATTTACACATTTGCATTTTCTTTATTTTCTTTTGTCTCAGATTTATTTTCATTTTCTTTCAAAATGGCTTCTTTTTCCTTCTTTGCAATTTCTAAATTATCTTTTGCAACAGTCATAAGCAATTTAATTCGATTTGCTTGGTTTGTCTCACTTGCTCCTGGGTCATAATCTACAGGTGTTATATTTGCATTAGGATACATGCTACGAATAGTTTTAATTACACCCTTTCCAACAACGTGGTTTGGAAGACATGCAAAAGGTTGCACACATATAATGTTTGAAATTCCATGCTCAATATACTCAATCATTTCAGCAGTTAAAAACCAACCTTCTCCTGTTTGATTTCCAATAGATAAAACATCCTTTACCTTTGACTCCAACTCCCAAATATCACAAGGAAGCAAATATCCTTTTTTAGAATTAGATAATGCAATTTTTAAATCTTTTTCTAAAATATCCATTAATTTAATAGCTATTTTGAAAATTCTTGCTTTCATTTTATCTATTTTTAAAAGATTATTAAATGTAATTTTATGTGTTGCAATAAATTTAATAAATCCCATAAAATCAGGAAGAATAACTTCTGCTCCTTCTTTTTCTAATAAATCTGCTGCAAAATTATTACCAAAAGGATGATATTTAATAAGTACTTCACCTACAATTCCAACTTTAGGTTTTTCTTTACTTAAATCTAGTTCAATTTTTTCAAAATCTGAAACGATGTCATAAATGCTTTGCTTAAACTCAGCATTTGAACCATGTTCTAGTAAAGACTTACACTTTTCCATCCAAGTATCGAAAAGCTTTTTAGTTTCACCCTTATTAACCTCATAAGCTCTATTTTTAGTTAACATTTTTTGAAGTAAATCACCATATACAATAGTTCTAAGTAACTTTTCCATTAAAGGAATAGTAATTTTAAATCCAGGATTTTTTTCCATACCAACAACATTAAACGAAATAACTGGAACTTGAGGAAAACCAGCATCTTTTAAAGCCTTACGGATAAATCCAATATAATTTGTTGCACGGCATCCACCACCAGTTTGAGACATAATTAAAGCAGTTTTGTTTGCATCATATTCACCAGATTCTAATGCTTCAATCATTTGTCCAGTTGTTAAAATAGATGGATAACAAGCATCATTATTTACATATTTTAAACCAACCTCAACAGTATGAGGAGTGCAATCTTTTAAAAGTTTTACATTGTAACCAGAAGACTTTACACATGCCTCTAATAATTCAAAATGTATAGGTGCCATTTGTGGAATTAAAATGGTATAATCCTTTTTCATTTCTTTAGTAAATGGTATTTTATGTACTTCATAATCTCCCTTTTTAGCACTTATTTTTTTAGCTTCCATACGCTTATTCATACTAGCTAATAAAGAACGAATACGAATACGAACAGCACCTAAGTTATTAACTTCATCTATTTTTATCAATGTATACATTTTATCATAACTAGACAATATTTCTTCTACTTGATCAGTAGTTACAGCATCAACTCCACAACCAAAAGAATTAAGCTGAACAAGTTCTAAATTATCATGGTTACCTACAAAATCGGCAGCAGCATAAAGCCTAGAATGAAACATCCATTGATTTACAACCCTTAAAGGTTTAGTTTTTTCTATTTTATCAGATACAGAATCTTCTGTTAAAACACATAAACCTAAACTTGTAATTAAAGTATCAATTCCATGGTTTACCTCAGGGTCTACATGATATGGTCTACCACAAAGAACAATACCCTTTAAATTATTTTTTTCAATATATTCTAATGCTTTTGCACCTTCATTGTGAATATCATCTCTTGCTTTTTGATATTCCTTTTCTGCAAGAACAGCAGCATTTTGAAGTTCTTTTTTAGTAAAATTGTAGCATTTGAATTCATCTAATTCCATAATTCTTTTAACTAAATTTTTGCTATCTAAAGGCAAAAATGGGTTTAAAAACTTAATATTATTTGTTTTTAATTCTTCTACATTATTTTTTAATACCTCAGAATAAGAAATAACAATAGGGCAATTATAATGATTATCCGCATTTTCAAATTCTTTTCTAGAATAAGGGATACAAGGATAAAAAATTGTATCAATTCCTTTTTCTATTAAGCTTATAATATGACCATGAGCAAGTTTTGCAGGGTAGCAAACAGACTCAGATGGCATAGATTCCATTCCCTTTTCATATGTTTTACGATTACTTTTTTCAGAAATAATTACTCTAAAACCTAAATTAGTTAAAAATGTAAACCAAAAAGGATAATCTTCATACATATTTAAAACTCTAGGAATACCAATAGTTCCACGAAAAGCTTTCTCTTCATCTAAAGGTGTGTATCCAAAAATTCTTTCATACTTATATTTAATTAAATTTGGAAGATTTGAATTTCCAGAAACAATACCAGCACCACGCTCGCAACGGTTCCCAGAAATGTATTTTTTACCATTACTAAATTTATTTATAGTAAGTAAACAATGATTTTCGCATAAATTGCAACGAGTATGAGAAATTTTAATGTCTAATTTATCCAAATCTTCTAATTTTGAAATTGTAGATGTATATTCCATATCTAAATTAGCCTCATATTGTTCTATAGCAAGTAATGCGGTGCCATATGCACCCATCAAACCAGAAATATCTGGTCTTACAACTTCCTTACCTACAATTCTTTCAAAGCTACGTAAAACAGCATCATTATAAAATGTACCACCTTGAACAACAATATGATCACCTAAAGTAGATACATCTCTTACCTTCATAACTTTTTGAATAGCATTTTTTATAACAGAAATGCTAAGACCTGCAGAAATATCTCCAACAGTATATCCTTCTTTTTGAGCCTGTTTGATTTTAGAATTCATAAAAACTGTACATCTAGAACCTAAATCGACAGGATTTCTTGCTTTAATTGCTTCAGATACAAATTCTTCAATAGAAAGATTTAAGCTTTTAGCAAAAGTTTCTATAAAAGAACCACAACCAGAAGAACAAGCTTCATTTAGCATAATGTTATCAATAACATCATTTTTCATTTTAATATATTTCATATCTTGCCCACCAATATCTACAATACTGGTAACATTTGGCATAAATTCTTTTGCAGCACGAAAGTGAGCAATAGTTTCAATTTCATTTAAATCAACATTTAAAGCTGTTTGAATTAATTTTTCTCCGTAGCCTGTTACACCACTATAGCGAATTACAGCATCTTTTGGAAGCACTTCATATAACTTTTTTAGCATTTTTATAACACTATTTAGCGGATTTCCTTCATTTCCTGAATATAAAGAATAAAGCAAATTTCCTTCTTTATCAGTTAAAACTAGTTTAGTTGTAGTAGAACCTGCATCAATACCAATAAAGCAATCACCTGCAAAATTATCTAGAGATTTTCTTTTAACTTTTGCACTATCATGCCTTTTTTTAAATTCTTCATATTCTGCATCTACTGTAAAAAGAGATGCTAAAGGTCTTGTTGTAGTATCTTTTGAAATCCTTAAAACTTCAATTTTACTTTTTAGTTTTTCTTTAGTCATTTCTGAATTATGAAAAGAATCTAAAGCAGCACCTTTTGCAACCAAAAGATGAGCATCTTCTGGAATAATTATTTCATCTGGTTTTAACTTTAAAGTTTCTATAAAACGATTGCGAAGTTCAGGCAAATAACTTAAAGGTCCACCCAAAAATGCAATATTTCCACGAATAGGTCTTCCACAAGCTAAGCCACTAATTGTTTGATTTACAACAGCCTGAAAAATAGAAGCGGCAATATCTTCTTTTGCAGCTCCTTCATTTAGAAGTGGTTGAACATCAGTCTTTGCAAAAACACCACAACGAGAAGCAATAGGGTAAATTGTTTTATGATATTTTGCTAAATCATTTAAACCTGCAGTATCTGTATCTAAAAGAGAAGCCATTTGGTCTAAAAAAGCACCTGTTCCACCTGCGCAAGTTCCATTCATACGTTGTTCTACAAATTTATCAAAATAAATAATTTTAGCATCTTCACCACCGTAGTTCAATAACAACATCAGTCTTTGGTATATATTTTTCTACTACTCTTTTACATGCAACAACCTCTTGAATAAAAGGAACATCCAAAAAATTTGCTGCAGACATTGCTCCAGAACCAGTCAAAGACAAAGTAAACTCATTTTCTGGAAAACGAGTAATTAAATCTTCTAACACATTACAAACAGTATTTTTAGTATCAGAGAAATGTCTTGTATATGAAGTATATATAGTATCTAAATTATGGTTCATAACAACAATTTTAACAGTAGTAGATCCAACATCTAATCCTACATGTAATATGTCTTTCATAAACTACCTCCGAATTAATCTATTCGTCTTTATTTTATAATAAAATCAATGGTTTTGTCAAATGTAAATGTTTGGAAAATACTAAATAATAACCATATAAAAAGTATAATAAAAAAAGACTAATAATTAAGAGCTAATGTATATAAATTCTATTTTTAAAAAAGCACTTCCTTGCTGGTCGGGTACGCTTCGCTTTTCTCCCTCCCAAAGCTGCGCGTCAGGACTTTTTGTAAAAATATAATTTATATACATTTAGCTCTTTTAATATAAATTATATATAAATTCTATATTAAGTTTATGCAAGTTCTATGTTAATTTTATGTTATTAGTAATAAAAATAACTTGTCTTTCATAAAATTAAATATATTTTATGCAGGGAAGGATTGATAAATATGAAAAATGGAAAGAAAAAATTATGGCTAATATTAATACTTGCTTTTTTAATTATAATTGGAGTTATAGTATTTATTTTTTGTAATAGAGACGAAGAAGTTGCAATAATTGAGGAATATACTCCACAAGAAGAAATTAGTGATGAACAACAAAGGCAAACTATAGTATCTATTTATTATAATAACAAACAGACAAATACTTTAATGCCAGAAGCAAGACTAATTGACGTAAAAGCTTTAAATGATAATCCGTATACGGTTTTAATTAATTTAGCTATAAATGAGCCAAAAAATGATAAATTAGAAAGTGCTATTCCAGAAGGAACAAATTTAATTAGTGTAGAAGTTAAAAAAGAAGTTGCATATGTTAATTTATCTGAAGAATTTATAAATAACAATAAAGGCGGTGCAGAAGCAGAAGCTAAAAGTGTTTATGCAATTGTAAATACATTAACAGAACTAAATGAAGTAAATTCAGTACGTATATTAATTGCAGGAGAAGAAAATAGAGAATTTAATGATGGTGCAATTAATTTTAAAAATAATTTTGTAAGAATAGAAAATGATAATGAAGCATAGTTTATTTTAATAAAAAATACAATTTAATGTAACGTTTTAAATTTTTAAAATCAGAAAGAAAATGCTCTACATCATGTAGTGAGCGTAGGGTATTGTCTTTCTTTTTTTTAAAATCAAATTTTATTTTTTTCTTTTCGTTTTTATTTGAGTTAGATGAATTTCGATATTCTACTTTTTTTTCAGGACATGTAGGCGATGTGGTAATGTTAATATCACCTGTTCTTCTTATATACCTTCTCATAAAAACCTCCACACATTATCTAATTATTTTATATTTAGCAACTAATATTATATAAATTTCATATTTTTAACATTATTATTATAAACCTGCTCTTTTCAATTTAAAAAATATATTATATAATATGAAAAAAATAGGAAAAAGGTTAATTAAATGGAACTAAAAGAAAATGAAAGAATAGATGATTTAGAATATAAAGGTTTAAAAATAATTCAAAATAAAGATGGATTTTGCTTTGGAATGGATAGCGTACTTCTTTCTGATTTTGCAAAGGAAATAAAAGATAATTCAAATGTGCTAGATTTAGGAACAGGTACAGGGATTTTGCCTATTTTGTTATGTGGAAAAACAAATTTAAAAAAAATTTATGGAATTGAAATACAAGAAAAAGTTGCCAATATGGCTAAAAGAAGTAGTGTGTTAAATGGGCTAGAAAATAGATTCGAAGTTATAAATTGCAATATATTAGACATAGAAAAATATTTAAAAAGAGAAAGTTTTGATGCTATAGTTACAAATCCACCATATAAAAAGCAAGAAACAGGTAAGGTAAGTAAACAAGATATAAAAAAGATTTCTAAGCATGAAATAACAGCAAATTTAGAAGATTTTATAAGCTCAAGTAAAAATATGCTAAAGGATAAAGGAAGTTTATTTATGGTACACAGGCCAGAAAGATTAGCTGAAATAATGTACTTACTTAAGAAATACAATTTAGAACCAAAAGCACTAAGACTTGTACAACCAAGTATAGAAAAAAATCCAAATTTAGTGTTAATAAAAGCTGTAAAAAATGCAAAACCTTTTTTAAAAATAGAAAAAACTTTAATAGTTTATGACCAAAATGGAAATTATACAAGTGAAATACTAAAAATATATAATTTACAATAAAAAGTAAACATTTAATATATATAAGAAAAAATATATTATGAATAAAGAGAGGTAAACATGAGAAAATTACGATAGAACGAAGAAAATACCAAAAATAATAAAGTTATTTCTCTTTTACGAAATAATTTGACAAATATAATATATTGGATTATAATTAATATAGGTGATAAAAATGTTAAAAAGAGAAATGTATTTATCAAGAATAAGAGGCTTTTATGATAGTGATCTTGTAAAAATATTAGTTGGAATAAGAAGATGTGGAAAATCTGTAATATTAAAACAAATAATGAATGAACTAAAAGAAAAAAAGATAGATGAGAAACATATAATATATGTAAATTTCGAACTTATAGAATTCGAAGAATTACAAGATTATAAAAAATTAAACACATATATTAAAGAAAAAGTAGTAGATGATAAAAAATATTATGTATTTTTAGATGAAATTCAGAAAGTAGAAAAATTTGAAGATGTAGTAAATTCATTAAGAGCGTCTATAGACAATATAAGTATATTTATTACAGGTTCTAATAGTAAACTATTATCAAATGAATTATCAACAGTTTTATCTGGGAGATATGTATTATTTAATATTTATCCATTAAGCTACAAAGAATTTATAGAAATTACTAAAAAGAAAGCTAAATCAGAAGAAAGTTTTTGGGATTTTGTTAAATGGGGAGGACTTCCAAATAGAACTCAATTTACTGATGAGAGTAATATAAAAGACTATCTACATAGCGTATTTGATTCTATTATATTAAGAGATGTAGTAGAAAGACTAGGACTAAAAGATACAGTCTTATTTGATTTATTATTACAATATATTGTAGATACTACAGGACGCCAATTCTCAGCAGAAAATGTTATTAAATTTTTAAAAAATGAAGGAAAATCTGTTTCAACTGAAACATTATATATGTACTTAGATGCGTTATGTAAAGCTTTAATAATAAAGAAAATATATAGATATGATATTCATGGAAAGGCAATTTTAAAAACATTAAATAAATACTATATGACAGATTTAGGAATAGCCCAAATAAAAAATAATAACTTTGAAATAAACAAAAGCTTTGCAATTGAAAATGTTGTATACAATGAGTTATTAGAACGAGGATATGATGTGTATATAGGAAAAACAAAAGATGGAGAAATTGATTTTATTGCAACGAAAACAGATGAAAAAATATACATTCAAGTAGCATATATTTTAGCAGACGATTCTGTTATAGACAGAGAGTTTGGAGCATTTAAAAATATAGAAGACAATTATCCTAAATATGTTTTAACAATGGATAAATCTAATTTTTCACAAAATGGAATTATTCATAAAAATATAATAGATTGGTTATTAGAAAAATAATAAAAATTAAAATATTAAAAAATGATTTATAATATTTAAAAAAATGGAGGCAAAATAAATGGCAGGAAAGTTGTATATAGTTGCAACACCTATTGGAAATTTAGAAGATATTACATTAAGAGCAATTAATATATTAAAACAGGTTGATATTATTGCAGCAGAAGATACAAGAAACACATTAAAATTGCTTAATCATTTAAACATATCAAAAAAAATGATTAGCTATCATAGACATAATGAAGAAGTAAAAAAAGAAGAATTAATTAAGCTGTTAGAAGAAGATAAAAATATAGCTCTAGTTTCGGATGCAGGAACTCCATGTATATCTGACCCAGGAGAAGAAGTAGTAAAAAAAGCAATTGAAAAAAACATAGAAATTATTCCAATACCAGGAGCATGTGCATTAATTAATGCTCTAATTGTATCTGGATTAGATTGCAAAGAATTTACATTTATTGGTTTTTTACCACTAAATAAAAAAACAAGGCAAGAAAAACTAAAACAAATAGAGGAAAGCCAAAATACAATTATTTTGTATGAAGCGCCACACAAATTAAAAACTACACTAGAAGATTTAAGCAAAATTTTGCAAAAAAGAAAAATAGTACTTGCAAAAGAAATTACTAAAATACACGAAAATTATATAAGAGGAAGTATAGAAGAAATTTTAGAAACATTAGAAGAGCCAAAAGGAGAATATATAATTTTAATACAAGCAAACAAAAATAAAAAGGCAGATGAAAAAGAAATACTAAATAATCTACCAATAGAAGAACATTATTTATATTACGAAAAAAAGGGTTTAGAAAAAAAAGAAATCATAAAGAAAATAGCACAAGATAGAAATAAAACAAAAAATGAAGTATATAAATACTTCATAAAAAAATAATAGGTAAGTTTTAAACCTACCTATTATTTTTTTTCATTTAATTTATTAATTTTATCAATACATTTTGTACAAACTAATTTATCATTATATTCAATTAGATCTTTTGAACTTCCACAAAAAACACAATTAGGTTCATATTTTCTTAAAACAATAGAAGAACCATCTACATATATTTCAATTGGATCTTTTTCTAAAATACCAAATTTATTACGAAGTTCAATTGGGATTACCACCCTACCTAATTCATCTACTCTTCTTACAATTCCTGTTGACTTAATCATAAAAAAATCCTCCTTTAACAAACTACATTATTTGCCACAATACGACAAAAACTACAATAAAATAATAACATACATTTACCATTTGGTCAATAGAAAAAACAAAAAATGTAGCGCAAAATATATTCCAACTTTTTCTATAGCTTTTATCATAAAACATTTACAAAAAAACATATAATATAAAGTATTATAAAAAAGAGGTAAATGCAAATGTTAAACAAAATATGGCCAATTTTTATTATAATTTCTATAATATATGCTGTATTTACAGGAAATGTAGAGCAAATAAATAATTCAATTTTTGATTCTTGCAAACAAGCAATAGATTTATCTATTACACTACTTCGGAACAATGTGCCTGTGGAATGGAATTATGCAAATTGCAGAAAAAACAAGCTTTATAAACAAAATAACAAAATTGTTATCACCATTTATGAAATTTTTATTTCCAGATATTAATCCAAAAGACAAAGCATATAACGAAATATCAATGAACATAGTAGCAAATTTATTTGGACTTGGAAATGCAGCAACACCGTTAGGTCTAAAAGCAATGAAAAGCATGCAAGAAAAAAACAAACAAAAAGATACATTAAGCAATTCAATGGCAATGTTTATTATTTTAAATACAGCATCAATCCAAATTATACCAACAACTGTAATTGCAATTAGAAATTCACTTGGAACCAAAAATCCAACAGCATTTATTGTTCCAGTATGGATTTCATCAATTTGTGCATTAGCTGCAGGTATTATTTCAGCTAAAATATTTATGAAACGCAAATAAACAAAATTCAATTAAAACTAAACAAGGAGTAAAGGTTGAAAAATAATATAGGAAAAGGTCCATGAAAAATAAAAGTCCTAGAAAATAGCACCTTTGGAAAATAATGGAAATATTAAATTAATACCAAACAATTAAAAAATTAGCTGACTTTGTAGCCTTGAGATTCTAAAAACTTAATAGCATTATTGATATTTAGTTTTTTATCTTTAGATTTAAAGTTCTT
>CANRMR010000020.1 GCA_947631785.1 uncultured Clostridia bacterium
TTATATCTGCTAAAGCTGTCTATAAATACAAATTTTTATAAAGTGTACTTAATTAATTCTTACTGGGTTAGGAATTTTGACATAGTCAAATTCCTGCTTCGTAGCCTTTCTTCGAAATGCTACTTCATCTTCAGCTAATCTTCGAAGCTTTCCTCTTCATCTTCTGTGGATTCTTTTTTGTATAAAACTAAATCAGATACTGCTTCATAATAATCATCTAATTCATTTTTATCTGTTGTTCCTTTTTCACGATAAGATACTGCACCAAGTTTTCCTCTTATCATTCCTTTTGAATCTTTTATAGGGAATTTTTTATCATTATCTACAAACACTGCTCTCATTAATTTTTCGTTTCCTTTTTCTCTTGGTAATGTTATCATCTTATCTTCTTGAATATAAGAATGTGTCCAATCATAAACATCTTCATAATATTTCACATCATAATGCTCTTTTAAATTTTCAATGTACTCATTTAATTCTGATTTAGTAATTCTAGGTGTACTTTTTATTACCGATAATCCTTTCATATCTTCTGTTGTTTTAGCTAAATCTATACAATCAGCTTTATTCAATTTTTTTAGTTCATCTAGATATCTACTTCTAAAATTTATTTTTATAATCTTAAAGCTATCGTTCTCTTCGTCTTTTTCTAATTCCATTGATTCAATAAATTTAGAAATAAACTCTTGCTTTTCTAGTTTGGTTTTGGCATTCCATTCTGCTTTTAAATCTTCTACAAAACTATCACTATTTAATTTGGATTCAATTTCAAAATCTCTATCTGCCATTATCTTCATTAAAGAAAAATGTTCAGTATCTATTTCCATATTCTTTAATTTTTCTTGCTCTAACTTGTCCAGTTTGTCTTCTATAGCTTTATAATCTAGTTCAAAGTCTTCCATTTTTATTGTTCCAGATATAAATACTTTCTTAATTCTTTCTTTTTGCTCATTAAGTTCTTTAATTTGTTCATCTATACTTTTTGTATTTACATCTTCTTTTTCCGCTAATATTGGATAAAAATATTTTTTAACTACTTCATCATATTCTACTAAACTAAGAATAAAGGTCATTAATACATCTTCTATCTTATCTTCTCTAAAATATAGATGACAATCTGAGCAGTTATAATACATATATTTCTTCTTTTTACCACCAGAGCCTTTACATAGCATTAACTTACCACATTTAGGACAAATAAGTTTTTGAAAGAATATATAAACTCTATCTCTTGAAAATGATTGCATATTCTTTTCTTTTTGAATTTGGATTTCTTCCCACTCTGCTCTTGTTATAATAGGAGCTACAACATCAGTATATACTTCTTCTTTAGTTTCATCTTTTAATGTTTTATTTCTAACATAATCTCCTACATATATTCTATTATTTATAATAGTTCTGACTGCTGCCTCCGTCCATTTATTATGTTCTGGGTATAAAACTTTTTCTTCATCTAATATACAAGATATTTGATAATAGCTTTTACCTTCTAAATACATATTAAATATTCTTTTTACTATATCTCTAATATTAGGATCTATCTTTACAACTTTGTCTTTATCTCTATAATAACCAAGTGGACAAGTTCCAGGTAAATGACCTGCCTTTATTGCTCCACTCATTCCAAATTTTGTTCTTTCAGATACAACTTCTATCTCTAATTGAGAAAGAACAGTTAACATTCTAACAAAGAATCTACCATTAGCAGTTGAAGTATTGACATCATCTCTTTCACAAATAAGATAACAATCATACTTCTCTAATTCTGCAATTAAAAGTTCCAAATCTCTAACTGAACGAGTTACTCTATCAAGTTTATATGCGACAATATAATTAATCTTTCCTTTTCTCATATCATCCATCATTTCTTGAAATCCTGGTCTATGTTCCATGTCTTTTGCACTTATACCACGATCTTGATACACTTTATAAACTTGATATTCTTTAAAAGCACACAATTGCTTTAATTTTTCTTCTTGTTCTCCTAAACTAAAACCTTCACGAGCTTGGTCTTCTGTACTAACACGAATATAAATACCCGCAATTCTTTTTTCTTCTTGATTCTTTGAATCCATTTATATCGTCTCCTTTCTCATAAAAACACAAAAGAGTATTAGAAGCATTTATATGCTAAACTAATACTCTAAATATATTTATATATTATTTTGTGATGTTAGTAGAAAAAATTAAATACACTTAAAATACTAGTTTACCATATCTTGCAGTCTAGCAATTGGATACTTATTCTCTAAATTACCTATATAGAAATACTCATGATTATTAAAGAACAGAAATAATTTTTCTTTAATAATAACTCTATGAGGCTCTACATAAGCTAAATTAGTATGCTCAATAATTTTTAGACTACCGTTCTTTATCATTGGTACACAATTATTAAAAGTGCAAGCCCATTTAATTTTTGAACGTAATTCATCAGTCATATTAATTTTTCTTTTTACGATGTCTATCATATCACAAAAACCTCCTTTTTACAAGCATTTCACGAAGATTCGTCATTTGAGGAAAATAAATTTATAAAAAATATAAATTTAAATAACGAATTTCATGATTTCGAGAATCCTCATAAAATATTTATAAATATTAGAGATTTTTATATACAAAAAAATAAGAAAGTCTGACAGAATCAAACTTTCTTATTAGTTCGACGAAAATCGTCTTTGGCTGGGCTGGCTAGATTCGAACTAGCGCATGCCAGAGTCAAAGTCTGGTGCCTTACCGCTTGGCTACAGCCCAATGTTATGGGGTGGAAGATGGGACTCGAACCCACGGTCTTCAGTGCCACAAACTGACGTGTTAACCAACTACACCACATCCACCATTTGCGTTATCTTTTTTTATAACGCAATATATATTTTAAACTATTTTGTTTGCATTTGTCAATACATTTTTCTTTATTTTTCCTATTTTTTTATTTTTTATTCTTCTGCTCTTGCCCAAATTATTGTTCTTGCTGCTCCATTGTCTGTACAGGTAGATAGTGTTATTTCTTTTCCATTACCTGTATCTCTTGCCATAAATGTAGCATCTTCTGGTGTTGTTTCGTATACACTATAGATGTTATATTTTAATTTTGTTCCTGTACTATCTGTAATATATATGGTATCTCCATTACTTAATTTTTTTAGGTTTGAGAAAAATAGTCCATTTCTATAGTTATGACCTATTATTAATGTATTTCCTACTTGATTTAGTCCTGGTCCATCTAATATTCCAACTGCTACTTTTATTGCTTGTTTTGATGCTTTTTCTAGTACTGGATATTTTATTTTTATTTTTGGAATTTCTATGTATCCCATCATATTATATCCTTTGTATTTTGTTTGTGTATTTGTTCCACTGTTTTCTACTTGAACATCTTCAATTCCTTCTATTTGAAAATCGTTATTTTCATTTTCGTTATCTTCTTTGTCTGTATTTGAAATGGTAGAATCAAATTGTGAAATAGCTTCTTCTGCATCTTTGTTTGTATAATATTTTATATATATATTATATCCACAATATCCTATAACTCCAATTATTGCAATTATTGCAATTACTAAAAGAACTGTAAGAAAAGTACTATATTTACTATTAAACATATTTTCTACCTCCTTTTTTACTTATATCTATATTATACCATATTAAGCAAAAAAAGTCTAGCAATTTCTTGTTTTACATAATTCGAGTTTTGCCTTAAATTCCCATTATATTGTATCCACTATCTGCATAAATTATTTGTCCTGTAATTGCCCTTGACATGTTACTAAATAGGAAGCTAACTACATCTCCTACTTCTTTTGTTGTTACATTTCGTCTTAGTGGTGCTTTTTCTTCTACTACATTTAAAATGCTTCCAAAATCTTTAATTCCCTTTGCTGATAGTGTTTTTATTGGGCCTGCAGATACTGCATTTACTCTTATTCCTTTTGGTCCTAAGTTGTCTGCTAAATATCGTACGCTTGCCTCTAATGCTGCTTTTGCAATTCCCATTACGTTATATCCTTCTAATACTTTTGTAGAACCATGGTATGTAAGTGATACTATGCTTGCATTTTCATTTAATAGTTCTATTTCGTTCGCAATACGGCATATTGCAACAAATGAATATGCACTTACATCGTTTGCATGTGAAAATCCATCACGACTTGTATTTATAAAATTGTTTCTTAGGTCTTCTGTATTTGCATGAGCTATGCTATGTAAAATTGCATCTATTGTTCCGTTTTCTTTTTTTATTTTTTCTAAACATGCTTTTATTTCATCATCAGTATCTACTGAACATTCATATGCTTTGGAATTTGGTATTTCTGATATTAATTCTTCTACCTTTTCTCTATTTTCTTCACCATTGAATGTGAATAATACTTCTGCTCCGTTTTCATATGCAGACTTTGCAGCTCCCCATGCGATACTCCATTTGTTTCTAATTCCCATAATTAGTACTTTTTTGTTTTTTAACATAAAAATTCCTCCTTAAAATTTATTTAATTTCTATAATTAAACCAAAGATAAAAATATAAATATTTTGTTATTTTTGCGAGCGCGCCAAAGGGGACCGCTGAGGGCTGTTAAACGCGTAAGCGTTGTTACAGCGCCAGTGGGAGAGCATCGAGTAAAAATATAAAAAATATTTATATTTTTATCTAAAGAGTAATTATTAAATGGCTAACTAAATATTTACAAATTCTCCCATATTTCTATATTTATTATACCTATTTTGTAATAAATCTTTTTCTTTTAATTTTTCTAATTCTTTTGTTATAGATAATATTTCTTTTTGAAGTTTTTTGCTTGTTTTATTTAAGTTATCTTCTTCTTGTTCTTTTATTATTTCGTCTATTACTTTTAATTCATATAAATCTTTTGCTGTCATTTTCATTAAAGCTGCTGCTTGTTTTGCTTTTGTTCCATCTTTCCATAATATACTTGCAAATCCTTCTGGTGAAAGTATTGAATAAACTGCGTTTTCTAGCATTAGTATTTTGTCTGCAACTCCAATTGCTAATGCACCACCACTTGATCCTTCACCAATTACTATAGATATAATTGGTACTTTTAAGTTTGCCATTGTCATCATACTTTTCGCAATTGCTTCTCCTTGTCCTCGTT
Organism: uncultured Clostridia bacterium; assembly: GCA_947631785.1. Classification (GTDB taxonomy): domain Bacteria; phylum Bacillota; class Clostridia; order TANB77; family CAG-508; genus CANRMR01. Next base: position 5,110 of record CANRMR010000020.1, read on the forward strand.
CTTCTGCACCAATGCCCGGATATGCTCCTTTTGTATCTATAAATGTAATTACTGGTCTTTTAAATTTTTCTGCTTGTTTCATAAATCTTATTGCTTTTCTATAACTTTCTGGATTTGGCATGCCAAAATTTCTTTCAATGTTTTCTTTTGTATTTCTTCCTTTTTGCTCTGCAATAATTGTATAAGCCTTTCCTTTTAGCATAGCAATTCCACATACCATTGCTTTATCATCTTTAAAACATCTATCTCCATGAAGTTCTACAAAGTCTTCAAATATGTTTGATATATAGTCTAAAGCAGTGGGTCTTGTAGGATTTCTTGCTATAGTCATTATGTCCCATGCTTCAATTTTTTTAGACATTTTTTACCTCCTTTTGGTATGGTGTATGCATTTTTAGTAATTTATAAAGCATATCCTTCATATCTTTTCTATGTACTATTTTATCTATAAAACCATGTTCTAGTAAAAATTCTGCTGTTTGAAATCCTTCTGGTAATTCTTGTTTTATGGTTTCTTTAATTACTCTTGGTCCTGCAAATCCTATCATTGCTTTTGGTTCTGCTAAAATAATATCTCCTAAGCTTGCAAAGCTTGCTGTTACTCCTCCATATGTTGGATCTGTAAGCACAGATATAAATAAGTTTCCTGCTTCGTTTAGTTTTGCAATGCTACTTGCTGTTTTTGCCATTTGCATTAATGACATAATTCCTTCTTGCATTCTGGCTCCACCTGATACTGAAAATATAATAAGTGGAAGTTTTTTTTCTATTGCTTGTTCAATAGAATATGTTATTTTTTCGCCTACTACTGTCCCCATACTTCCCATTAAAAAATTACCATCCATTACTGCAATTACAACTTTTAATCCATTTATTTTTCCTATACCACATTTTACTGCTTCATCTATCCCTGTTTTTTCTCTTAATACTTGAATTTTTTTTGAATATTCTTTTAAATTTAATGGATTTACATTATCTATTTTTAAGTCAAATTCTTCAAATGTTCCTTCGTCTATTATTTGCCTTAGTCTACGTCTACTAGATAAACGAAAATGATAATCGCAATATGGGCATACACTTAAGTTTTTATGAAGTGTATCTTTATATAAAATTTCTTTACAGTTGTTGCATTTTACCCATTTTCCAATGGGTATATCTGCTCTTTTTATTGGTTCATTTTGCATTTCATGTAAATTTCTTTTTTTTATTTTATCAATAACCACTTTTTTACCATTTCCTCCTTAAAAATTATATAAATACTAATTTTTATTTATTTAATTCCTTTTGAATAAATGATGTATCAAAGTTTCCATCTATAAAATTTTTATTTTCTAAAATTTGATATAAAAAATCTATATTTGTATCTATTCCATCAATTACGAATTCTTCTAAAGCCCTTTTCATTTTTGAAATAGCTTCCTTTCTTGTTTTTGCATGTACTATTAATTTTGCAATCATAGAATCGTAAACAGGAGGAATGTTGTATCCAGTATATACTGCTGTATCTACCCTTACACCATTTCCACCAGGTAAATTTAAGTCTATTATTTTTCCTGGGCATGGTCTAAAGTTTTTTTCTGGATTTTCTGCATTTATTCTACATTCCATACTATGTCCTCTAAATTCTATGTCTTTTTGTGAAAATGATAACTTTTCTCCAGATGCAATTAATATTTGCTCTTTTACTATATCTGTGTCTGTTACCATTTCAGTTACTGGATGCTCTACTTGTATTCTTGTATTCATTTCCATAAAATAGAAATTTTTTTCTTTATCTACTAAAAATTCGATAGTACCAGCATTGGTGTATTTAGATGCTTTTACAGCTTTAATTGCTGCTTCTCCCATTTTTGATCTTAATTTTTCATTTAAAATAGTAGATGGGCTTTCTTCTATTACTTTTTGGTTTCTTCTTTGAATTGAACAGTCCCTTTCTCCTAAATGTACTATATTTCCATGTTCATCTGCTAAAATTTGTATTTCTACATGTCTTGGATTTTGAATATATTTTTCTATATATATTTCATCATCATTAAATGAATTTTTCGCTTCTTGTTTTACTATGTTATATGCATTTTCAATTTCTTCTTCTTTTTCTACAATACGAATCCCTTTTCCTCCACCACCTGCTGCTGCTTTTAGTATTATAGGATACCCTATTTGTTTTGCTATTTTTTGGGCTTCTATTATTCCTTTTATACTTCCTTCTGAACCAGGTATTACAGGTACACCTGCTTTTTTCATTAATTCTTTACTATTTGATTTATTACCCATTAGTTCTATTACTTTATACGATGGTCCTATAAATTTAAGGCCTGTTTCTTCACACATTTTTGCAAAATTAGCATTTTCAGATAAAAAACCAAAACCGGGATGAATACTATCTGCGCCAGTTATACATGCTGCTTCTAATATGTTTTTTACGTTTAAATAACTTTTTGTTGGTATACTAGGTCCAACGCAAATTGCTTCATCTGCAAGTCTTGTATGTAGTGCTTCTTTATCTGCTTCTGAATAAATTGCAACAGTTTTTATATTTAATTCTCTACAGGCTCTAATGATTCTAACTGCAATTTCTCCTCTGTTTGCAACTAATACTTTTTTTAGCATTTTTTATCTCCTTTACTAAATTATGTAACATTTAAAATAATAAATAGCTTATACAACCGCAAAGGTTAATTCTCCTTTTGCTGCAACTTTTCCATCTACTGTAGCTATAGCCTCTCCTACTCCAATAGGTCCTTTTGCTTTTATAATTTTTACTTCTAGTTTTAATGTGTCTCCAGGCAATACTGTTTTTTTAAATCTTAATTTGTCAATTCCACCAAATAATGCATTTTTTCCTTTATTTTCTTCCATTGATAAAATTGCAACAGCTCCTGTTTGAGCTAATGCTTCTACAATTAACACTCCTGGCATAATAGGATTTCCTGGAAAGTGCCCTGCAAAGTGTGGTTCATTAATACATACATTTTTATATGCTATGCATGAAACTCCTGGTACATAATCTTCAACTTTGTCTATCATTAAAAATGGTGCTCTTTGTGGAATAATTTCCATAATTTGATTAATATCTAACATTTTTTTCTCCTTTTTCTTGACTTTTTTTTAAAATTATGTTATTCTATATATACTAAATCAGTCAGTAATAACTGCTGTTTAGTAAGAGGAATTTAGATTGTATGCCTCCTGCATATTAGTATCCATAGCAACCAACACATTTCTTTTTTCCTCTTAAGGATCTGGTTCGTTTTTTCGAGCTGGGTCCTTTTTTATTATATTAGGCTTGTGCATATTTGCAAAGCAAAATGCACATGTGTGCGTCGAAAGCTTTGCTTTCGTTAACGTACAATTTTTTTATTGAATAATAAATAAAGTTTTTCCATAGTCTACAACTTCTCCGTCACTTACGCAAATATCTACAACCTCTCCATCAAATTCTGATTCAATTTCATTCATTAATTTCATGGCTTCTATAATGCACAAAATATCTCCTTTTTTTACTTTACTACCTATTTCTACATATTTTTTTGCAGTAGGTGATGGCTTTGAGTAAAAGGTTCCAACCATGGGTGATGTTACTTTATTTTGATTATTTTCTTTTTTGTTTATATTTTTATCTTCTGGATCTGTATTTACTAATGTTCGTACAGGTTGAACTACTGGTGTTATATCTTGTTTTTGTTCTTTTATGTTTCCGTATTTCTTTTTTCATACTAATTTTTATTCCATCTGGAAATTCAATGTTAATTGAAGTTAATTTAGATTCTCCCATATCATCCATTAGTTTTTTTATTTCTTCATACTTCATTTTCTATCATCTCCCATTAATTATAATTATTCATATTTTTTAAACACAAGTGTGCTATTGTGACCACCAAAACCTAAAGAATTTGACATTGCAATTTTAACGTCTGTTTTTCTTCCTTCATTTGGAACAATATCCAAATCGCATTCTTCATCTGGTACTTTGTAATTTATTGTTGCAGGAATAAAGCCTTCTTCAATTGCTTTTGCACATACAATTGCTTCTACTCCTCCTGCTGCACCTAATAGGTGACCTGTATGACCTTTTGTAGAACTTACCATTACGTTTTTAGAGGCTTTACCAAATGCTGTTTTTATTGCCATTGTTTCGCAAGAGTCATTTAAATGTGTTGATGTTCCATGTGCATTAATATATGTTACATCTTCTGGTTTTATTTTCGCATCTTTTAAAGCTTCTTTCATTGCTCTTGCTCCACCTTCGCCTTCTGGTGCAGGTGATGTAATGTGATATGCATCTGATGTTGCCGCATATCCTATTACTTCTGCATATATTTTTGCTCCTCTTTTTTTAGCATGTTCTAATTCTTCTAAAACAACAACACCTGCTCCTTCTCCCATTACAAATCCATTTCTTTCTTTATCAAATGGAATACTTGCTCTTGTTTTATCTGTTGCTTGCGATAATGCCTTAATATTCATAAATCCTGCAATTCCTGTTGCAGTAATGGATGCTTCTGTGCCTCCTGCAAGCATAATATCTTGATAACCATGTTTTATTGTTCTATAACCTTCACCAATAGAATGTGTTCCAGATGCACATGCTGTTACCATTGCATATGATTCTCCTTTTGTGCCAATATCTATTGCTACGTTTCCTGCTGCCATATTTACAATTGTCATTGGTATAAACATTGGAGACATTCTATCTGGTCCTTTTTTAAAATGATTAAACATTTGCTCTTCTATTGTTCCTAAAGCTCCTATTCCAGAGCTTACAATTACACCAAATCTATTAACATCTATTTTTTCCATGTTTATTTTAGCATTTTTTACAGCTTCTCTTGCAGCAATTATTGCGTACTGTGAAAATAATGCTAACCTTTTTGCTTCTTTTTTATCAAAATAATTTTCTGGGTTATATCCTTTTACTTCTGCTGCAAGTTTTACTTTGAAATTACTTGCATCAAATGCTGTTATTTCATCAACACCGCATTTTCCTTCTTTTATTGATTTCCAAAATTCATCTACTGTATTTCCTATAGGTGTTATTGCTCCCATACCTGTTATTACAACTCTTCTTTCCATTTTTACAATCATTCCTTTCTAATGCACAAATCTGTATATTACATTACCATACCGCCATCTATATTAATTACTTGACCTGTAACATATGAACTATCATCTGATGCTAAAAACTTAATAACTTTTGCAACTTCTTCTGGTGTTCCCATTCTTTTTAATGGTATTTGAGCATTGATATTTTCTTTTACACTATCTGATAAAACTTCTGTCATATTTGTTGCAATAAAACCTGGTGCAACAGCATTTACTAAAATGTTTCTACTTGCTACTTCTTTTGCTAAGCTTTTTGTAAATCCAATTATTCCTGCCTTTGATGCAGAATAATTAGTTTGACCAGCATTACCACATACACCAACAACAGATGCTAAACTTATAATTCTTCCTGACTTTTGTTTTATCATGTGTGGTATAACATTTCTAGTTACATTAAATGTACCAACTAAATTTACATCTATAACAGCTTCAAAGTCTTCTTTTTTCATTCTCATTATTAGTCCATCTTTTGTAATACCTGCATTATTTACAAGTACATCTATTCTTCCAAATTCTTCTATTGCCTCTTTTACCATTTTGTCGCATTCTTCAAAGTTTGCAACATTTGCCTCTAAAAATATAATTTTTACTCCAAAGCTTTCAATTTCTTTTTTCATGCCATCTAAATCATCTTCTTCTTTGTTTCTACAATTTGCTACAATATTATAACCTTGCTTTGCAAGTTGTATTGCAACTTCCTTTCCAATACCTCTTGTTGCTCCAGTAATTAAAGCTACTTTATTTTCTACCATATAATTTACTTCCTTTCTTGTTTTTGTTTTATATTATATATTATTATTTTAAAAAAAGCATTAGACCGAGCGGTCAGAAAAATAAATTCTTCAGACATTGTGTATTACCATTTGGATAAATAATTATTTTATTGTTTATTTTTTTATCATTTAGGTAATTTTTCGTTGTTTTTAATTTAACTTTAGTTATAATTATATTATAAGTGTTTATGTTTAATTAGTTTATATTTATGGAGGTTATATGCAGGATATTTTTATAAAAAGGCTATTAGCTTTATTAGAAGAAAAAAATATAACTCAAGTACAATTTGCAAAAGAGATAGGTGTTAGTAATGTTACTATTTCTAGATATGTAACTGGAGAAAGAAGACCTCAAATTGATGTAGCAATTAAAATGGCTAATTATTTTAATGTCTCTTTAGATTATTTAATGGGTATTTCTTTAAATAAAAATTTTACTGATAGTAAAGTTTTGGATAAAAATTTATTAAAATTACAAGACTTTTTTAAAAAATCTGGTTTTATAGATAAATATTCTATTATTTCTGATAAGCAGTTAAAATTAATAGAAAAGCTTATCACTGCTAATAAGGATTTTATATTAAATTATAAAGAAGATAGTGATGATAAAGCAATGTAAAAAAGTATTTAACAATTATTTGTCAAATACTTTTCTTTTATTATTTTACCTTTTTATTATACTATATATATAATTGATAATATAATAGTTATAATTGCAAATACAATACCTAAAATAATAGTCCATTTTTTTAATCTTCCTTCTTTTGTTCTTCCTTTATTTTTTTCATAAAAATTATTAGTTGAAGAACCAGTTATTGTTCCAGACATTCCTGCATCTTCTTTTGATTGCATTAATGCTAAAATTATTAATGCTAAACAAACAATTACATATATTACAATTAATACAACTTTAACAACTGCCATTTTATTCCTCCTAAATACGTTCATTTTTTTGACTTAATTATTTTAACACATATTCTTTTTAATTGCAACTATTTATTATTTTTATTTGTGCAAGTTTATCTTTTTATTGTACAAAATTCTAAACTTTGGGTTGTTTTAGTAATAGCTGTTTCAGGATTATATATTGATATATTTCCTATGATTTCTAAGTTATTATTTATTTCACATTGATATTCATCTATAATTAAAATTAAATTATTTCCATTTTTCATTACTTGTTTTATTTCACTATCATTTTTTGCAATATTTAATATATTATTTATTGTTGAATCTTTATTATCATTTAATAATTTCATTTTCCAATCTGTAAGTTTTAGTTCTACTTGTTCTCTTATAGACTTTTCTTTATATGCTGATATACCTTGCTTTGATTTTGAAATAATTCCTCCATCTCCTATTGCAAAATATAAAGAAACAGCTCCTAAAATAAATATAAGTATAATAGTAATAATAAGTGCAACTAAAGTTACAGCTTTTTCTTCATTTATTTTAATCATAGGATTTTGACCTCCTGATTTTTATTATTTTATATTATTGTTATTATATACAAGTTACGACAAAATTTCAAGTTTTTTTATAATAATTTATATAAATTATTAAACAATTTTTTATTTTTATGTAAAAAAATGGTGAATTATAATTATCCACCATTTTTAATGTAATATGAATTTTTTTTTAAATTTCTATTGTATTTTAAATAAGTACAATTATCTATTATATCCAAAGCTTGTAAATAATAGTAAAAATATGATTATGAAAAATAATATTTCGCTATCTCCTCCAAATAAGTTTCCTAAACATCCGTTATTGCATCCACAACCACATCCACAATTTCTTTGTTCTTCTGGCATTGTTTTACCTCCTTATATTTTTGTTAGTATATAGTATGATATTTTTTATCTTTGTGTTACAATATACAAAAAAATATAAAAAGTTTTTTTTCATTTTGTTATTTTATTTTTCCTCCACCTAAAACAATGTCTCCTATATAAAATACAGCGGATTGTCCTGGTGTAATTGCTCTTTGCATTTCATCAAATATAATTCTAATTTCGTTTTGTTCTTGTCTTATTTTAGCTTTTGCAAGTTTTGATGAATATCTTGTTTTTACTTCTACTTCTTGCCAATTATCTATTTTTTCTGTTAAAAGTAAATTAATGTCATTAACCATAATTTCTTTTTTGTAGAGCTCCTTTTCTTCTCCTACAATTACTTCGTTTTTTTCTTTGCTTAACCCTAATACAAATAAAGGAACCTTATATGATACCCTAAGTCCTTTTCTTTGACCAATTGTGTAGTTGTATAAACCTGTATGTTTCCCTAAAATTTCTCCTTTTGAATTTACAATATTTCCTTCTTTTGGCTTTATATTAGAATTTTCTTCTAAAAATTTTTTATAATTACCATCTGGTACAAAACAAATATCTTCGCTATCTGGTTTATTTGCAACTTTTAGCTTATACTTTGAGGCTATATTTCTAATTTCATCTTTTGTTTCAAAATCAGATAATGGAAATATTACATGTTCTATTAAATCTTTTGGAATATTCCATAAAACATAACTTTGATCCTTTTTTCCTGCTTTAGATTTTTTTAGCACCCATCTTTTATATTCTTTTGAATATTCTGTTTTTGCATAATGACCTGTCGCAATATAATTGCAACCTAGTTCTTGCGCCTTTTCATACATAAAACCAAATTTCATGTATTTGTTACACTCAATACAAGGGTTAGGTGTTTTGCAATTTGCATAACAGTCGATAAAATCGCAAATAATATGTTTTTTAAATAATTCTTTACAGTCATATGTAAAATGTGGTATTCCGATTTCGTTACAAACATTTTTAGCATCAATATATGTTTCCATGTTACAGCAACTACTTCCAGCATAAAGTTCTAAAGTAGTTCCTATTACATCATACCCTTTTTCTTTTAGCAAAAGTGCAGATACTGAGCTATCAACACCTCCACTCATTCCGAAGAAGTACTTTTTTATTTTGCATTTATTACCTCCTAGGGCATATAAAAGCTAAGCCCTTACAATTTTTATTTATGTTTTTTTAATATATCTTCCATAGTATGCCATGCTAAAAGTGCACATTTAACTCTTGCTGGCATATTAGATACATTTCTAAAAGCTATTGCATCTTCTAATTTTTTTAAATTTTCTTCATTTGTTTCTTCTCTTTTTATCATGTCAATAAATGTTTTTATAATTTCTTTTGCTTCAGATATTTTTTTTCCTTTTAAAGTATCTATCATAATTGAAGTAGAAGCTTGTGAAATAGCACAACCATGTCCTAAAAATGCCATATCTTCAATTATGTCTCCATTTAATTTAAGTTCTAATGTAATTTCATCTCCACAATTTGGGTTATGTCCTTGTTCAGAGTAATCTGCATTTTCTAGTTTTTTCTTGTTATATGAATTCATACTGTGCTCCATAATAAGTTCATTATAAACGTCTGTTAAATCTTCCATTACTTTATCCTTTCTAATTAAAATTAGATTTAAAATTAAGTTTTTATTTAACATAAGTAATATGAAATATTTTTTATATTTTTACTCGATGCTCTCCCACTGGCGCTGTAACAACGCTAATCGCGTTTAACAGCCCTCAGCGGTCCCCACGACGCGCTCGCAAAAATAACAAAATATTTATATTACTTATGTTATTAATACATACATATATACGCATAAATTTACTTAATGTACTTTTTAAACATATTATACGCTTCGTTTAAAGCAAGAACAAGTTTATCTACATCTTCTTTTGTATTATATAAATAAAAACTTGCTCTACATGTAGAATCAATTTTTAAAAACCTCATTAAAGGTTGTGCGCAGTGGTTACCAGAACGCACACACACACCTTTTGAATCTAAAATACTTGCTACATCATGAGGGTGTACTCCCTTAATATTAAAAGATATTACTCCTAAATGATTTTCTTTATTTGGCGTTAAGTACAAATCTAAATAATCTAATTTAGATAATTCTTCTATTGCATAAGAAACTACTTCTTCTTCTATTTTTTGTATATTATCATATCCTATTTCTTCAATATAATCAATAGCAGCACCAAGGCCTACTACACCTTCTACATTTTGAGTTCCAGCTTCAAATTTATTAGGAAGAGGAGCAAAAGTAGTTTTTTGTTCATATACATATTCAATCATATCTCCACCCATTAAAAATGGGTTCATTTTGTTTAATATTTCTTTTTTTCCATATAACACACCAATTCCAAGTGGTGCAAGCATTTTATGTCCTGAAAAAACTAAAAAATCTGCATCTTGCTTTTGCACATCTATTTTCATATGAGGTATACTTTGTGAAGCATCTACAACAACAATTGCTCCTTTTTTATGTGCATATTTGATAATTTTTTCTACATTATTAACAGTACCTAAAACATTAGAAACATGTGTAATTGCTACAATTTTTGTTTTATCAGTTATTTTTTCTTTAATTTCTTCATCAGAAATTTCAAAATTTTCGTTTATATACATGTAATTTAATTTAGAATTTGTGTGTTTTGCAACCTTTTGCCATGGTACTAAGTTAGAATGATGTTCCATAATTGAAATTACTATTTCATCATCTTTTTTTAAATTTTCCATTCCATAAGAATAAGCAATTAAATTTAAACTTTCTGTTGCATTTTTAGAAAATATTATTTCTTCTTTATATTTTGCATTTATAAAATTTGCAATTTTGCATCTTGTATTTTCATAAATTTCGGTTGCATTAATGCTTAAAGTATACGCACCCCTATGAGGATTTGCATTATAATTTTCATAAAATTTTTTTACTTCGTTTATTACTTTAGTTGGTTTTTGAGTTGTTGCACCACTGTCTAAATAAACTATTTTGTCATTATTTAAAATAGGAAAATCTTTTTTAATTTGTTCCATAAAATGTTTCCTCCATTTTTCAATTAATTTATTTAATTATTTTAATTAGTTTAATCGTTTTAATTTATTTAATCAAAGGTTTAACAATTTAAAAAATTGCAAACGAGGAATTGAACGAGAGTTAAACATAGAAATTCTTAGATAATTTTTTTAGGGAATCTCACACGCTTGTGAGGGCGCTGAAAAAATTATCTTAGAATTTATGATTAAATCGAGTGAACGACGAAGTTTATCATATTTTTTAAATTATAAACCTTTGATTTTATTTAAGTTATACTATTGATTTTATTTAAATTATACTATTGATTTTATTTAAATTATACATTTAAATTGAATTATATTAATCTAATCTTTCATCAACTTTATTTAGAATTTCATTTTTTAACTCTTCATTTTCTATACATTCTAATATTTTATTAAACCTTGCTCTTACCATTAGTTTCATTGCTTCTTTTTTTGTAAAGCCTCTACTCATAATATAAAATAATTCTTTTTCAGATACTTTTCCCGCTGAACTTGAGTGGTTTCCTTCTACATCTTCTTCAGAACAAAGTAGCATTGGAAGTGCTATTGATTTTGCTGTATCTGTAAGTAACATGCAGTTTTCATTTTCGTTTCCTTTTGCTTTTTTTGCACCTTTTTTAAAATTAATTGTTCCTTTAAAGTGTTTTTTTGCATTGTCTGTTAAAGCCCCTTGAACTTCTATTTCGACATTTGTTTTTTTACCTCTTAATTCTGCTATGTAGTTTAAGTCAAAAAGCTCATTATTTTTTCCTAAATATATACAGTTTATTTTATTTTCTGAATTGTCTTTTAATAAATTAGAATAATAATTTGTAATACTGTTTTTTCCACCAAAGTCTACTATGCAATAATTTATCTTAGCATTTTGTTCTAATTCATTTTCTATTGCTATAAAGTTATTTGAAATATCATTCATAAAATTTACAAAAATAATATTTACTCTAGCATTTTCTTTTGCATTTACCCTTATTATTCCATTATGATAATTTTCTATTTGCTCATTTGATGTGTATTTAATAATTACAGTTAATTTTGAATTTTTATTTGCTATAATTTGAATGTCTTCTACTAACATTTTATTTTTATTATTAAATTCAAAATCAATTTGTAAATCTTCCTTTTTATTTTCATCAATTGTAATTTTTAGTTTTTGATTTGCATTTTCTTTAACTTGGCATAAAAAGTCTTTTCCTAATCCATACACTAAATTAATGCTATCTGTATCTTCTTCTATTTTTACTTTTTTGCCATTTTTACTAAGTATAACATTAGAAAATGGCTCTATTTTTTGTGGCATAGAAAAACTATCTAATTTAATGTTATTTATATTAAAATTTTTTGCTGTTCTTACAGGTGTTTCGTTTAAAATCATAATTTTATCCTTTCTTTTTATTTTATCCAATTGCTCCTTCTAACTCAAGATTTATAAGGTTATTCATTTCAACTGCATATTCTACTGGTAATTCTTTTGATATTGGATAGGCAAAACCTCTTACTATCATTGCTTTTGCATCTTCTTCTGACATTCCCCTACTCATTAAGTAGAATATTGTTTTATCACTAATTTTTCCAATTTTAGCTTCGTGTGAAAATTCAACATCATCTGTTCTTATGTCATTTACTGGAATTGTGTCAGATATAGAAATATCATCTAGCATAAGCGATTCACATGAAACTGATGATTTTGCTCCTTTTGCATTTTCGTTTATTCTAACTTGTGATCTATAGGTACATTTCCCTCCATTTTTTGAGATAGATTTTGCATTTACTACACTAGATGTATTTTTATTATTATGGACTACTTTAAATCCATTATCTAAATTTTGCCCAGCACCTGCAAATGAAATACCTGTATATTCTGTTTTTGCGCCTTCTCCATTTAAAATGCTCATTGGATATAACATAGAAATTTTTGAGCCAAATGAACCACTTACCCAATCCATTTTTGCATTTTTACCAACTATTGCTTTTTTAGTATTTAAGTTTAACATATTCTTTGACCAATTTTCTATTGTAGAATATCTTAAATAGGCGTTGTCTTTTACATATAATTCTACACAACCTGCATGTAAGTTTATTTTGTTATATTTTGGTGCACTACATCCTTCAATAAAGTGAAGACTTGCTCCTTCGTCTACAATAATTAATGTATGTTCAAATTGACCTGATTCTGGAGAATTTAACCTAAAATATGATTGAAGTGGAATATCTACTTTTACACCTTTTGGTACATAAACAAAAGACCCTCCTGACCATACTGCACCATGAAGTGCAACAAATTTATGGTCGTTTACTGGTACACATTTCATAAAATGTTTTTTTACAAGTTCTGGATAATCTCTTACTGCTGTTTCCATATCTGTATATATAACACCTTTTTTTGCTAAGTCTTCTCTCATACTGTGATAAACTACTTCTGAATCATATTGTGCACCAACTCCAGATAAAGACCTTTTTTCAGCTTCTGGAATACCTAGCTTGTCAAAGGTATTTTTAATATCTTCTGGGACATCTTCCCACGAGTTAGATAGTGTTGTTTTTGGTCTTACATATGTTGCAATTTGGTTCATATCAAGTTCTGAAATATCTGGGCCCCATGTAGGAAGTTCTAGTTTATTGTATGTTTCTAATGCTTTTAATCTAAATTTTCTCATCCAGTCTGGGTCTTTTTTTTGCATTGAAATTTCTTCTATAATTTCAGGAGTTAAACCTTTTTTTATTTTAAAATCATACTCATCTTTGTTTTTAATATCATAAATATTTCTATTTATTTCTTCTAGTTTTGTTTTACTCATTTAACTTTCCTTCCTTATTTATACTGTTCATATCCTTTTTCTTCTATTTCTTTTGCCAGGTCTGCTGATCCTGTTTTTACAATTTTTCCATCTACTAATACATGCACATAATCTACATCTAGGCTATTAAGTATTTTTGTATTATGTGTAATAATTAAAACAGCATTTTTCTTTGTTTTAAACATTTGGATTCCTTTAGATACAGTTTTTATAGCATCAACATCAAGTCCTGAATCTGTTTCGTCTAAAATTGCAAGTTCTGGGTTTAGTACAAGCATTTGCAAGATTTCATTTTTCTTTTTTTCTCCACCAGAAAAACCAACATTTAAACTTCTTTCCATATTTTTAGGATTCATTTTAAGTTCTTCCATATATTTTTTAAGTTCTTCTTTAAATTCAAAAATTTTTACAGGTTTTTTAGATATTTTGCTTTTTGCATACTTTAAAAAATTAGTAACAGAAACTCCTGGTATTTCTTCAGGTAACTGAAAAGACATAAAAATTCCTTCACGTGCAATTTCATCTGTCTTTAAATTTGTAATATCTTTTCCTTCAAATATAATTTTTCCTTTTTGTTTAGTATACATTGGATTATTTAAAATACTGTTTGCTGTTGTTGTCTTTCCAGAACCATTTGGTCCCATAATCACATGTATTTCACCTTTATTTATTTTTAAATTAATTCCTTTTAAAATTTCCTTTTCTTCTGCATTTACGTATAAGTCTTTTATTTCTAATAAAGTATTACTCATAATATTTTTCCTTTCTAAAATATTCTATTTATTTATAATATCCATTACTAATTTTTTTAATTTAATTATTTAATTTAAAATATAAAATATTTTGTTATTTTTGCGAGCGCGTCGTGGGGACCGCTGAGGGCTGTTAAACGCGCTTAGCGTTGTTACAGCGCCAGTGGGAGAGCATCGAGTAAAAATATAAAAAATATTTTATATTTTAATATTTTAAATCATACTACTAAAATTTTATCGCTTAATTATATTGTTACATATTTTAAATTTGCGTTTTTGTTCTTTTGATGCAGGATCTGCATCTTTCTTTATTTACATCATAGTTACATTCTAAGTTATTTAAACCTAATACTTTGTGCACATATTTTGCAAGCTTATTTATTGTTTCATCTGTTAAATTTAGTTTTATTTTTTCAGCTTCTTTTTCAGCCTGTTCTTTTTCTAAATTTAATACATCTTTAAAAAACAAATATGCAATATCATATGTTTCCAAAATTTTTTGAGCTAAGTCTTCTCCTTTTTTAGTTAATTCTATTGTTCCATATGATTCATAATTTAAAAGTCCCTCATCTTTTAAATTATATATTGCCTTATTAACACTTGGCTTTGTGCAATCCATTTTATTTGCAACATCTGTAACTCTAATATTTCCAGTTTGCTTTTTTAATACATACATTGTTTTTAAATATTCTTCTAATGCTTTAGATACCATTTATCTCCTCCATTTGTTAACTACGGTTAACATTATATTACGTTATATGACGTTTGTCAAGTATGTATGGTAAATATGCCCATCATATATCTTTTTTATTTTTAGTAAAGGGGCAGGTCAAGACCTGCCCCCTTTTAAATACCTATTGATAGCTTTAGTTTTTTTATTTCACTTTTGCTTAAACCTGTAATCTCACTTATGTCTTCTATTAGCATTTTTTTATTTAGCATCTTTTTAGCTGTTTCACGTTTTTCATTTTTTTCTCCCACTCTAATTCCTTCTCTTTTTCCTTCTTTTATTCCTTCTGCAATTCCAACTCTCTTTCCTTCTATTATTCCAGCCTCTCTTTCTTTTCTGTTTTCTTCTTCAATTTCTTTTATCCAACATTCTCTTGCTGTCATAATGCTATCCCCTCCCTTCCAATCATATTTTTTAATTATTTTGTCTATCTTTTCTTTTTCTAGTCTTGCACTTAGTATGTATCTTGTTATGTCTTGCATTTTTTTAGCCTTTTCTTCTGTGTTACACTCCTTTGCTATTTGCTCTAGTACTTCTATTAACTTTTCTTTTGTTTTGCTTTTTTCTATTAAAAATGCATATGATACTTTACTGTTTAGTTTTAATAATTCTTCGTTTGTGTAGTTATTTATATTTATTATTTTATATTCTATATTTATATAATTTTTTTGCTCTTTATATTTTATTTCTTTTTCTTTTAGTTTTGTTTCTGCTGTCCATTTTCCTTCTCCTGTATATATTACTATTGGTATTATTTTTGGTATTTTATATTCTTTTGTTTTTATTTTTTCTTTATCTACTATATCGTTTAATATTGTTGTATAGTAATTTAATATTCTATATATCATTGAGTAGTCTATTTTTGACTGGTGTTCTACTAGGTAATATATTTCTTTATTTTTTTGTTTGTATAATATGTCTATTTTTTTTGAATAATAGTTTTTGGTTATAAATGAGTTTTTTATCTGTTCTACATTATTTTCTTCTATTTTTTGACTTTCATTTTCTGCAATAAAGTAATTTATGAATTCACTAAATTCTTTTGATGTATTTAATACATCTTTTATTAATTTATCATGTGGTTTATTAGTTCCTTCATATTCATATGTTTCTTCTGTTTCTTGCAATATTAATGGTATTAGTTTCTTTCTTACTATTTCTTCATATTTTTCGTATTTTTCGTACATTTTACCTCCTTTTGCTTATTGACAATATTATAGCATCTTTTTTGATTATTTGTCAATATGTGCATGTTTTATTTTTTTTTAATTTTGGAAAATTTAATTGCTGATTTGCAATTTTTAGATTTAATAATTTAATTTTACTATTATTTTTTTATTTGTCAAGAAAAACTTTTCGACATTTTTTGCGTTTTTTGAATTTTGTTATTATATTTTATTGTTTTTTTACATATAGTTTATTGAAGGAGGTAAAAGCTTGAATAAACTACATATTTTTACTGTTTCACTTAAGAAAAATGGCTTATCAATTTTATTTATTATATTTACTATTTGTTTGGTTGCTTTTTCTAAACAAAATTTACAAGCTACTAAAGATGGTCTTATTTTATGTGCTAATTCTGTTATTCCAGCTTTGTTTCCATTTTTTATTGCAACAGAGCTTTTAAGTTATACAAATATAATTCCTATTATTGGAAAGTATCTAAATAAATTCATGAGACCTATTTTTCGTGTTCCTGGAGAAGGAGCTTATGCTTTTTTGATGGGTATTATTAGTGGCTACCCAGTTGGTGCTAAAATTGTTACTGATATGAGGAATAATAATGTTTGTACAAAGGAAGAAGCTGAAAGACTTCTTGCTTTTTCTAATAATTCTGGTCCTTTATTTATTATTGGTACAGTTGGTATTAGTTTATTTGGAAATACTACAATTGGTATCTTACTTTTTATTACACATATTCTTGCATGTATTAGTGTTGGTTTTATTTTTCGTTTTTGGGGATTAAATGGTAAAATTAATAAATCTACCAATGTGTTTTCTTATACTAAAAAAAATAATATTAAAGTTAAAGATTTAGGTAGTGTATTGCAAAATAGCATTTCTTCTGCTATATCTTCTGTAGTATTAATTGGAGGATTTGTTGTCTTTTTTAGTGTTGTTATCTCTATTTTAAATACTAGTAGTATAATATCTTTTTTTGCAAATATGTTTTCACCTGTTTTTAAGCTTTTTGGTATTCCTTCTGAATTTAGCAAAAGCATTTTTTCTGGTATAATTGAGCTTACAAATGGTTTAAATCAACTTACAAGTATACCTGTTAAAGATATTTCTTATACTGTAATACTATGTGCTTTTTTACTTGGTTTTGGTGGAATATCTATTTTATTACAGGTGTTTAGTATTATTTCTAAATCTGATTTATCTATAAAGCCTTACTTTATTGGTAAATTTCTTCATGGATTACTTGCAAGTTTTTATACATATTTGTTAATAAAATATATTCCTTATTTTAATTTTGATATTACACCTGTATTTTCAAATACTTCTACTACTATTGTCCAAAATTTTTCATCATCTTTTTCTCTTATTTTTAGTGTTTGTTTTTTTGTTTTTGCTTTTATCATATTTTTATTTTATTTTTTAAAACATAAATGGAGGAAAATAAAGTGTTAATAATTTCAAAATATAACAAAACATATTGACAATTTGAATATATGATGATAAGATACAAACATCGGTTCATAAAAAAAAGGAGAATAAATAAAGATGTTTAAATTAGTATCAAATTATAGTTTGGCTCGGTGACCAGCCTCAAGCAATAGAATATTTAAGTAATCGGAGTAAAAGGAGGAAAAAAATTTCAAACTTTACTTGGGGTTACAGGCTCGCGGAAAAACATTTACAATGGCAAATATTATTGAAAAAGTGCAAAAACCAACACTAGTTTTAGCACATAATAAGACACTTGCTCGGACAACTTTATTCTGAGTTTAAAGAATTTTTTCCAGAAAACAATGTAGAATATTTTGTATCATATTATGATTATTATCAACCTGAAAGCTATATTCCATCTACTGACACATATATTGAAAAGGACGCTTCTATAAATGATGAAATAGATAAATTAAGACATTCTGCAACAGCAAGCCTTTTTGAAACTAAAGATGTTATTATTGTTGCATCTGTTTCTTGTATTTACGGATTAGGTGACCCTATTGATTATGAAAATATGATTATATCTTTAAGACCAGGTATGCAAAAAAAACGAGACGAAATTTTAAGAAAGTTAATTAATATGCAATATACTAGAAATGAAATAGATTTTAAAAGAGGTACTTTTCGTGCTAAAGGGGATACTATTGAAATTTATCCTTCTGATGAAAATGAAAAGGCTATTCGTGTTGAGCTTTGGGGAGATGAAGTTGAAAAAATATCTGAGATTAACCCTTTAACTGGAAAAGTAATTGGTCTTAGAAATCATGTTATGATATTTCCTAATTCTCACTATGTAACAACAAACAGCAAAATGGAAAGAGCAATTACTACAATAGAAGCTGAACTTGAAGAACAAATTGCTTTTTTTAAGGAAAATAATAAATTAATTGAAGCTCAAAGGATTGAAGAAAGAACTAACTTTGATATTGAAATGATGAAAGAAACCGGTTTTTGCCAAGGAATAGAAAATTATTCAAGACATATTAGTGGCAGAGAAAAAGGAAGTCCTCCTTTTACACTGTTTGATTATTTTCCTGATGATTTTTTACTTTTTATTGATGAATCTCATGCTACAATTCCACAAGTAAGAGCAATGTATAATGGTGATAGAGCACGTAAAGAATCTTTAGTAAAATATGGTTTCAGACTTCCATCTGCTTTTGATAACAGACCTTTAAAATTTAATGAATTTGAACAAAGAATTAATCAATGTATTTTTGTTAGTGCTACACCTGCAGAATATGAAAATGAAAAGTCTGGCAATAATATTGTAGAACAAATTATTAGACCTACTGGTTTATTAGATCCTGAAATTGAAGTAAAACCTGTTACAAATCAAATTGATGATTTGATTGAACAAATTCGCGTAAGAGTTGAAAAAAATGAAAGAATTTTAGTTACTACTTTAACCAAAAAAATGGCTGAGGATTTAACATCTTATTTATCGTCTTTAGATATTAAGGTACGTTATATGCATTCTGATATTAAGGCATTAGAAAGGTTGGAAATAATTAGAGACTTAAGGCTTGGAGAGTTTGATGTTTTGGTTGGAATTAACCTTTTAAGAGAAGGATTAGATATTCCTGAAGTTTCTTTAGTTGCAATTTTAGACGCTGATAAAGAAGGATTTCTTCGTTCTGAAAGGTCACTTATTCAAACTATTGGAAGGGCTGCAAGAAATACTGATGGTAAGGTAATTATGTATGCAGATGAATTAACAGGTAGTATGGAAAAGGCAATTTCGGAAACAAATAGAAGAAGAAAAATTCAAAGTGAGTATAATAAAAAACATGGTATTACTCCAAAGACGATACAAAAAAATGTAAGAGAAGTTATAAAAGCTACTGTTGTAGAAGATATTAGTGCAAAATATGATATTGGTAAAGATGAGTCTATTGATGATATTATTACGAAATTAACAGATGAGATGTTAAAACATGCAGCTAATATGGAATTTGAAAAAGCAGCTGAGCTAAGAGATAAAATAAAAGAGCTAGGGCAGACAATGTAATTGCTGTCTTAGCTCTTGCTTATTATCTAATAAAAATTATGTATAATAATATTGATTTATTCTATCTGCTTTTGTTTAGGTTTGTTTATGTTATTCTGGTTCTACTACTTTATCATCAATTAAATCATATTTATCACTATTTTCAAACACTGTTGTTTGGATACAGACAACTGGTCGAATCTTGTTATAGGTGCTTGCGTAATTGACTTGTTCGTTGCCAAAACATCTATCGTAGTCGCTAACAGCAAGCTCCTGGTTGCCGGGCTTGTCGTAAGGTGAAGCAATCCACCAGTAACCAAATTCGTCTTCGTTGTCTTTATTGTATATTCCATTATTGTAACTTTGTCGTAATTGGTTTAATGTTTCTTCTGTGTATCCGTAATCTCCTACATCTAATCCTGTTCCTATTTTTGTTCTTTCTTCAGATGGTTCTTTTTCTTTAGCTGCATCCGCTGCTGCATCAAATGATGCTGCATATAACTCTACTGTTGGACTTCCTATTGCAAATTCTGCATCTTCATTTCCATTTGTATACTCAGTCCATTCGTCAGGGTCCGTTAACCACGCAGTTGCTCGAATATTGTCATAGGTATTTCCTGTTCCAAAAAAATCATAACCATCTGCATTTTTTTTGTCTATTAATTTGGGATTTAATCTTTTTCCTACTGTACTTACATCTGCTCCACTTCGATAATCTAAATAATAATTACTTAGCACAAATCCTGTACTATTTTCTTCTTTTAATAAATTATCAGATATTAAGTATGTGCATTTTTCATCTTGATAAAATAATCTCCAACATCCTACTTTGTCTTTTGCAACATCATATCCAATTACCTTCCATCCGTATTTTTCTGCGTTTTGCGCTGTTCCTGAATTTAAATTAATATCTGTTTCTGGATTAAATGCTTGCTTTACAAATGGCTCATCTTCTTGCATGTCTTGGTATATGTTTTCTAGTGTGTTTTGCTCTTTTTGGGCTTCATCTTTGTATTTATCTACTGCTTGTTTGCTTTTTTTAAATATTCCATTTTCTCCTAGGGCTAGGTTTAGGGATACTCCTGCTAGGATGATTAGGATAATTACGGTTATAATATTCTGTTATGACTATTTTTTATCTAGCCAACATTTATTAGTTCTTCTTCATCATTTAATTTTCTCATA
>CANRMR010000021.1 GCA_947631785.1 uncultured Clostridia bacterium
CAGGAGATTCTATTGTTTTGCAAATCTGTTCACTCGTTCCATTGCGAGGTACGAGCAATTTAGTACTATGGTTATGATAAGGGCAACAAGGGTTATTGCTGCGGGTTGGTCAAGACCAACCCCTACATGATTAGGGTATTCCTTTGTAGAATTTGGGCAGACAGAGGCGTCTGCCCCTACACCTGCAACGGTTCTAGCGCTTATTTTTGTTTTCATTTGTGTTTCTTCCTTCTTTCCTCTTTCTTTTTTTATATTTATTTTATATCATATAAAAAAGTCTTTTGCAATGTTTTTGATAAAAATATTGCCATAAGCCATAACATTTACATTTTTGCTTTTACTGTATTTAAACTAAACACTAACATTTTTTAAAGATAAAAATCAAAAATAGAAAATTAATGAATAATGAAGAATTAATAATGAATAGTGAATAATTCCAAATGTGCTTCTTTGATAAATTAAAGATTATTCATTTTTCATTATTAACTATTAATTATTAATTGCGATGTGAATACATCGCACATTTGGAGCTTCTAACGGGATTTGAACCCGTGACCTCTACCTTACCAAGGTAGCACTCTACCTACTGAGCTATAGAAGCATATATATTTTATCTTTTGTATATATTATATTTCTTCTGTAATATTTTTTACTGCTTTTTTTCTGATTCTTTGTATAGCATTATCTATTGATTTAACAGGTGTATTAAGTTCATTTGCTATTGATATATAGCTTTCTCCTTGTATATATCTTGTTAAGACTTGTTTTTCAAAATTACTTAGTGATTTATCAATTGTATTTTCTACTACTTTATAATATTCTTTTTTTGTAATTGTTTCTAAAGGATCTTCTACGCTATTATTGTTTAGTATGTCCATTAGTAATATATTGTCGTCGTCTTCATAAGCTGATGTATTTAAAGATAAGTACGAATTTAAAGGTATATGTTTTTGTCTATTAGATGTTTTAATTGCTGTAATTAACTGTCTTTCAATACATAAATTCGCAAAAGTTTTAAATGAATTTTGTTTTGTATTATCAAAATTTTTTACAGCTTTAAATAGTCCAATCATACCTTCTTGAATAATGTCTTCCTTTTCAGCACCTATAATAAAATATTTTCCAACTTTCATATTTACAATTTCTTTATATTTATTTATTAAATACTCTAATGCTTTTTTATCTCCTGAATGAATAATAGAAATTAACTCTTCATCTTTTTTATTTTCATATTTATTATTTATGTTATAAAATTTAGTGTTACTTTCCATTAGTTAATCCTCCTGAACTGACTATGGTTGTATTATAAATCACAAAATTCTTTGTGTCAATATCAATTTCAATTATTTTCTCTAATATTTTGTAATTCTTCCTTAGTAAATATATACTTTTGATTACAAAACTGACATACTAATTCTGCTTTTCCATCTTCTTGTATCATATTTTCTATTTCTTGTTCATTTAATAGCTTTAATGCTTTTTTAGCTTTTTCCTTATTACAATTACATTTATTATATATTTCTTTATTTTCCTTTTTCAACCTTTTCTCCTATTTTAAAAAGTGAGAAGAAAAATACTTCCCACTTTTTATTTTATATATTTTTTTATTGTTCTACTGGATAAACACTTACTTTTTTCTTATCCTTACCTAATCTTTCAAATTTAAGTGTACCATCTATTAATGCATATAATGTATCGTCACTACCTTTTCCAACATTAGCTCCTGGATGTATTTTGGTTCCTCTTTGACGAATTAATATATTTCCAGCAAGAACAAATTGACCATCGGCTCTTTTTACGCCAAGACGCTTTGATTCACTATCTCTACCATTTTTAACGCTACCTTGCCCTTTTTTATGTGCCATTAAATTCTCACTCCCTCCATTTTGTATAATTATTCATTTTTATTATTCTTCTACTTTTTCTTCACTTGTAGCTTTTTTAGTTCCAAGTTTAATTGATGTAATTTCTACTTTTGTATATGGTTGTCTATGACCTTGTTTTCTTTTATAATTCTTTTTTGGTTTATATTTGAAAACAATTATTTTTTTACCTTTACCATGTGAAACAACTTTTCCTTCTACTTTTACACCTTTTACATAAGGATTTCCTATTTGTACTTTTTCTTTTTCAGATACTAAAATAACCTTATCAAAAGTTACTTTTTTTCCTTCTTCTACATCTAGTTTTTCAAACAATACGACGTCACCTTCTGCAACTTTATATTGTTTTCCACATGTTTCTATGATTGCATACACTATGAATGCACCTCCCTTTTTTTGTATACTCGCTAACCTTAAACTTTAGGTATCTAAATTTAATTAGACTTTATAGACCTTGAATTATGCGGTTACGGGAAATATTTTAACATAATTTTCTATCTTTGTCAATTACTAAATCAAAACTTTTTAAGCACATGGATTTACTACCATATTTTCATCATATTTTTGAACTATTTTTTTATACCTTTCATACACAGATTCATATTTTGGTAAATATTTTGCAATGTCTGGATTACTAAATGGTATTACTTTAAAATCCGACCAATTAGATGTATTATAGTATGTATAAATCAATTCATTTTGTACATCATCAATTGTAATTTTAGTTCCATCACTATTTTTTGTTTTATTAATTTTTAGCGAGCTCATTAGACCAACCATTTTATTGTAATTATCATTTTGATATTGAGCTGAAATAAAATTCCCTAAAGAATAAATTACTAGTGTATCATCTATCCACGTTACTGGTTGAATAACATGTGGATGAGTTCCAATTACTATATCTACTCCTAAATTTGCTAAAAACTCTGCTGCATCTTTTTCGTATTCTGTTGGCTCTGATGTATATTCTACGCCCCAATGCATTGCTACAATTAAAACATCTACTTTATCTCTTAATTTTTCTACATCTTCTTTTACTCTTTCTTTATAATCTATATACATTTCATCTTTTTCTGGATCATTTATATTAAGATTTGTTGGCCAAACATTTACTAAATATTCTTTTCCTTCAGGGACAGCTATTCCATTTGTTCCATATGTATAATTTAGCATAGCATATGAAATATTATTTTTTTCTTTAATAACTGTTTCTTCTTGCCTTTCAAAAGAATCATAACTTCCAACTGCAAGTACATCTTCTTGCTTGTCCCAATATGCTCTAGAATTTAAAACAGCTTTTGAACCGCTATCTAATGTATGATTTGTAGCTAAACTTACTAAGTTAAATCCTGCATCTATCATTGCATCACCTGCTTCATATGGTGAATTAAATGTTGGATAATCAGAAAGTCCAAGCTCTGTTCCTCCTAAAATGGTTTCTTGATTATAGTATGCTAAATCATAGTTTCTTACTTTCTCCTTAATATATGTTAGCATTGGTTTAAAGTCATATCCATTATATTTTGCATTTCTGCTTGCATCTTTATATATACTGCTATGAATTAGATAATCTCCAACCATTACAAGTGATATACTACTATTTGTTTCTTCTGATTCTTCTGATTTTTCTATTTTTGCTGATGTTTCTAATGTTTTTAGTTGTTTATTCTCATTTTTTTGTATTAATAAAAATATTGCCATAATAATTATAATAAGTATAATAGATAAACTTATTATAAATCTCTTTTTATCTTTTACTTTAATGCTTCTTTTTCTTGTTCTTTCTCTTCTTCCCATATATTTCCCCCTTTTATTTTATATTTTATACTATTCTTATTATGTCATTATACATAACAAAAATTGAAAGACCAATTAATAAATAAAATCCTGTCATTTGAATTGCAACTTCTGTATTTTGTTTTAAAGGTTTTCTTCTAATTAATTCTATAATATATATTAAAATTTTTCCTCCGTCTAATGGTGGAAATGGAAGTAAATTTGTAACACCTAAAGATAAAGATATTAATGCCATTATATAAAAATAGTTTTGCATATTGGTTGTATTTACTACTACTTCAGAAATTCCCACAATTCCCATTAAATCTTCTGCTTTTACTCCGCCTGTTATAAGTGTTTTTAAATTATCAAATATATTTAGTAAAAAATACCCTGTATTTGCAAATGCGCTTTTTATATTTACAATTTGCGAAACTAGTATAAAATATAAAACAATTCCAAATATAATATTAACCATTCCACCTGCAAGCACAATTGCAATTTTTTTACCTACACTTGCCTTTGAAAATGATCCTTCTTTTTCTGATGGCTCGTCATCTCCTTCCATATTTACGAAACCACCAAGTGGTATTAGTCTTAAACAATATTTTGTTTTTTTGCCTTGTTTTTCTATAAGAACTGGTCCAAAACCAATAGAAAATTCATTTACTTGTATTTTGCACAATTTTGCAACTACAAAATGACCTCCTTCATGAATTAGTACTAAAAATCCAAGTAAAAATATGATTTTTAATGCACCTATAAGAAATCCAAGCAAATTATTATCCTCCTTTATGTTTTACATACTTTTAATATTTATTGCATGATAACATTACTATAATTACATGTAATAACAATAATATTTATATTGAACCTAAAAATAATAACGCGCAGTTTGCGAGGATGTAAAACGAAGCGTGCTTAGGCAAGTAAGAACTATTCTTTGTGAAAAATAAATATTATTTTATTGCATAATAACATTACTATAATTACATGCAATAACAATAATATTTATATTGAGCAAAAAAATAATGACGCGCAGTTTGGGAGGGTGTAAAGCGAAGCGTACCCGACCAGCAAGGAATATTTTTTTGTGAAAAATAAATATTATTTTATTGCATGATAACATGATAACATTATTGCACTATAACAAATCAAAGTATGTTAAATAAAATATACGCAAATGGAGCAATAAATATTACACTATCAATCCTGTCTATCATACCTCCGATGTCCTGGTATTAAATTACTAAAATCCTTAATTCCAACATATCTTTTAATACTAGATGCTGCAAAATCTCCAATTTGTCCTATTACACTTAATATTGCCGAAATTAAAATAATTGATACATAAGATATATTTAAATGACAAAAATAATTTATTACATAAGTATATAAAATAGATACTAATATTGCACCTATTGTTCCACCAAAACATCCTTCTATTGTTTTGTTAGGACTAATTTGGCTAAATTTATGCTTTCCAATTGTTTTTCCGACATAAATATGCACATATGTCAGTTCCCCATGCTGCACATAATACATATCCTATTAATATTTTTCCATGTGGAAGACCATGTATAATTGGAAGGAATAGTAAAAACAAAGTAATATAACATATTCCAAATAAAGTAATTGCTATATCATTTACATTTGTTTTCATATTAGTTATAATAACCTGCAAAAAAAGTATGCTAATAAAAGTTGGTATAAGAACTGCAATTGTATTTAGTGCTAAATTTTTTGGAATAACATGTACAAGTGCAAGCATAGCGGATGCAACATACCCAATCCATATAACTGGCTTAAATTTTCCTTTAATGCTATTAAAATATTCATGCAAGCTAATTGCAGAAATAATTGCAAACACTACGTCTACTACATATACATTTCCAAATATAAAAATTATAACTACAAGTGGTAAACCAATTAGTGTAGTTAGTACTCTTTTGCTATCCATATATTCCTCCTATTTGCCACCGAATTTTCTACTTCTTCTTTTAAATTCTTCAATTGCAAGATCTAAGTCTTCTTCAGTAAAATCTGGCCAATTTTTATCAATAAAATAAAATTCAGAATAAACTATTTGCCATGGCAAAAAGTTACTTGTCCTTAATTCTCCGCTTGTTCTTATTAATAAATCCGGATCTGGCTGTTTTTTTGTATATAAATGATTACTAATAGTTTCTTCATCTATATTTTCAACTTTTAACTCATTTGTCTTTATTTCATTTGCAATTTCTTTTACTGCTTTTACAATTTCTGCTCTTCCTCCATAATTAAATGCAATATTAAAAGTAAGTCCAGTATTTTGCTTTGTCCTTTCCATTGCACTTACAATACTTTTTTGCAAAGATTTATCTAGTTGCTTAATGTCCCCTAATACATTAATCTTAATGTTTTCTGTATCTACTTTTTTTGCAAAATCATCTAAATAATTTTTTAAAAGAAGCATAAGTGCACCTACTTCTTCTTTAGTTCTTTTCCAGTTTTCAGTAGAAAAAGCATACACAGTAAGATACTTAAGACCTATTTTATTTGCATATCGTACTATTTTTTCTAAAGTATTTGCTCCTTGTTTATGACCTTGTTTTGTATTTAATCCTTTTTCTTTAGCCCATCTTCTGTTTCCGTCCATAATAATTGCAATATGATTTATATCTTCCATATGGGTTTTACTCCTTTTATTTTTCTCTATTTTGTATGTACAAAGCAAGTTCTTCTAAAAATTTTGCTTTTTCTCCATACTTACTAATTACTTCTATTGCTTCTTTTGTTAGTTTATCTAATAATTCCTCAGATTTTTCTAAACCATATTTAGTTACATATGTACATTTTCCTCTTTTTTTATCATTACCTACAGGTTTTCCGTATTACTTTTTCATCTCCAATTTCTGATAAAATATCATCTTTAATTTGAAATGTAAGTCCTATTTTTTCTGCATATTTAGTTAAATCTTCTAATGATGTGTCATCTGCACCAGCTAAAATTGCACCCATTCTAACAGAATTTTTAAGTAACTCTCCTGTTTTATTTTTATGCATATATTCCAAATACTCGTGTGAAATTTGTTTTCCTTCATATTCTGTATCTACATATTCTCCCGCAATCATACGATCAATTGCATGACTAAATTCATAAAATGCTTTAAGCTGTCTTTTTCTTAATTCTTCATTTTTTTCATTTATCATTGCTTTTGAAATTACCATATATGCATAATTTAATAATCCATCTCCTGCAAGTATTGCAGTTGCTTCGTTAAATTTTTTGTGATTTGTTTGTTTTCCATGTCTAAAATCATCATTATCTATTGCTGGAAGATCATCATGAATTAATGAAAAGTTATGAACCATTTCCATTGCTATTGCAAATGGCATGCAAACTTCTATATCTTCCTTAAATAAACTATATGTAGAAATTACAAGTGCTGGTCTTATTCTTTTTCCACCAGCAAGCAAGCTGTATTCCATAGATTCATTTAAAATATGTTCTGGTACATCTTTGCTTTTTGTATATTTTTTTAAATTTGCCTCAATTAGTTCTACATATTTTTTTAATTCTTTTTTAAATTCCATATTTTTCTCCTAAGGTTATATATTCATGATTTCTTTTTCTTTGTTTGCTAATACTTTATCTATTTCTGCAATTTTTAAATCTGTCATTTTTTGAATTTTTTCTTCAGCATCTCTTTCATCATCTTCTGTCATTTCTCCATCTTTTTGCATTTTCTTTGCTTCATCTATGCCATCTCTACGAATAGAACGTATTGCAACTTTTGCTTCCTCTGCTGTTTTCTTAATTTCTTTTGCTAATTCTTTTCTTCTATCTTCTGTAAGTTCTGGGAAATTAAGTCTAATTACCTTTCCATCATTATTTGGATTTATACCTATATCAGATGCTATAATTGCTTTTTCTATTTCTTTTAAAATACTTGCATCCCAAGGTTGAATAACAATTAATCTAGCTTCTGGAACAGAAATTCCTGCCACTTGGTTAATTGGTGTAGGTGTTCCATAATAATCTATTTTTACTTTATTTAATATTGCAGGATTTGCTCTACCTGCTCTTACCTCTGAAAAATTTTCTTCTAAAACACTAATTGTTTTATTCATTTTTTCTTCTATTTTATTATACTCCATGTTTTTTATTCCTTTCTTTTTTATTTTACAATTGTACCTATATTCTCGCCTTTGATTATACGTACTATATTTTCTGGATTATCAATACCAAAAACAATTAAAGGTATGTTATTGTCTCTGCAAAGTGATGTTGCAGTAGAATCCATTACTTTTAAGTCTTTGTTTAAAATATCTAAATAAGATATTTCATCATATTTTACAGCTGTCTTATCAGTTTTAGGATCTGCTGAATATACTCCATCTATTGTTTTTGCAAGTAAAATAACTTCTGCATCTGTTTCTGCTGCCCTTAGTGCTCCTGCTGTATCTGTTGTAAAATATGGATTTCCAGTTCCACAAGCAAAAATAACAACTCTTCCTTTTTCTAAATGTTTTATAGCTTTTCTTTTAATATATGGTTCTGCAATTTCTCTCATCTCAATTGCAGTTTGAAGCCTTGTATAAACACCTCTTGATTCTAATGCATCTTGAAGTGCTAATCCATTCATTGCAGTTGCAAGCATTCCCATATAATCTGATGTGGTTCTTTCCATTTCACTTCCATATCTACCACGCCAGAAATTTCCACCTCCTACAACAATAGAAACTTGTACACCAAAATCTACTACTTCTTTTATTTTATCACATATGTTTCCAACAATTTCTGCGTCAACTCCTGTTTTTTTATCTCCTGCAAGTGCTTCTCCACTTAATTTTAGTAAAATACGTTTATACTTTACCTTACTCATTTTATTCCCCTTTCATTTAATTGTATTTTTACTTTTTTATTCTATCACATATTATACAATCTTTGCATCATTTTTTTAAAATTTTTTATTTTTTATTCTATTTCATCATTACAATCTTCAAATTGAGAATTATATAATCCTGCATAAAAGCCATCTTTTTCTAATAATTCTTCGTGTGTTCCTTGTTCTATAATATCACCATTATTCATTACCAAAATTAAATCTGCATTTTTAATTGTAGATAATCTATGTGCAATTATGAAACTTGTTCTACCTTTCATTAAATTATCCATTGCATCTTGTATTTGAAGTTCTGTTCTTGTATCTATTGAACTTGTTGCTTCATCTAATATTAGTATTTTTGGATTTGCAAGTATTACTCTTGCAATTGTTAAAAGCTGTTTTTGTCCTTGTGAAATATTATTAGATTCTTCATTTATAACCATATCATAACCGTTTGGTAATGTTTTAATAAAATGATGTACATGCGCTGCTTTTGCAGCTTCTATTACTTCGTTATCTTTTGCATCCTCTTTTGAATATTTTATGTTTTCCTTAATTGTTCCACCAAATAACCATGTATCTTGTAGAACCATTCCAAACATTTTTCTTAAATCTCCTCTTGCAAAATCTTTAATATTTTGCCCATCTATTAAAATTTCTCCTTTATTCACATCATAAAAACGCATTAATAGTTTTACAATTGTTGTTTTACCAGCTCCTGTTGGTCCTACGATTGCAATTTTTTGACCTTCTTTTATTTTAGCATTAAAATCATTTATAATTATTTTTTCTGGATTATAACCAAATTGCACATGATTAAATGTAATATTTCCATTTAAATTGCTAGTACTTTTTGGATTATCTATTTGTTTTATTTCTTCTTCTTCATCTAAAAATTCAAATACTCTTTCTGCAGCTGCAATCATTGATTGTAACATACCAGATACTTGTGCTATTTGGTTAATTGGTTGGTTAAATTGTCTGTTATATTGTATAAAACTTTGTATATTTCCTACAGTAATTTTCCCATTTACAGCTAAATATCCACCTATAATTGCAACTAAAACATATCCAACATTTCCTATAAAGTTCATAATAGGATGTATTAATCCTGATAAAAATTGTGACTTCCACGCTGATTTATACAATTCTCCATTTGCTTTTTCAAATTCGTTTATTGCCTTTTCTTCTCCATTAAATGCTTTTACAATATTGTGTGCAGAATAAATTTCTTCAACTTGCCCATTTACATGTCCTAAATATTCTTGCTGTCTTTTGAAAAATCTTTGTGATTTTTTTACGATTTGTTTTATCATAAACCCAGTAATTGGCAAAATAAATAGTGAAATTAATGTCATTTGCACACTAATTGATAACATCATAATTAAAATTCCAATAATAGTACAAATAGATGTTATAATTTGCGTTATACTTTGATTTAAATTCATACTAAGTGTATCAA
The DNA here is from genome assembly GCA_947631785.1 of uncultured Clostridia bacterium. GTDB lineage: Bacteria > Bacillota > Clostridia > TANB77 > CAG-508 > CANRMR01. The sequence goes on from CANRMR010000021.1 coordinate 9,993, forward strand.
TATCATTTGTAATAACAGATAAAACTTCTCCATTTGTTTTTTTATCAAAATAGTTCATTGGCAATTTATTAATTTTTTGTACTAAATCATTTCTTAGCTTATATGTTAATTTTTGTGCAACTTTTGTCATAGTAAATCCTTGCACAAATGAAAATAATGCACTAATAATATATAAGCTAAGTAAAGTAAGTAGTATTGATGCTATTTTTTCAAAGTTAATGCCACCATTTCCTTGTATTTTCCCTACAATTCCATTAAATATTTCTGTTGTTGCATTTCCTAGTATTTTTGGTCCTACAACGTTGAATATTGTACTTCCAATTGCAAAGATAATAACAATTATTAATGGTATTTTGTATTTTGCCAAATATTCAGTTATTAACTTTTTAGTTGTACCTTTTACATTTTTTGCTTTTTCAATTTTAGCATTTCTTCTTCTTGGTCCTGGCATATTTTATGTACTCCTTTCTTTATTCTAATTCTTCTTGTGATAGTTGTGATAATGCAATTTGTCTGTATGTTTCATTATTTTTTATTAACTCCTTATGAGTTCCACATCCTACAATTTTTCCTTCTTCTAAAACAATAATTTGATCTGCATTTAGTATTGTACTAATACGTTGTGCTACAATTATAACTGTTTTGTTTTTTATTTTATCTGCTAAAGCTGTTCTTAATGCTAAATCTGTTTTAAAATCTAATGCTGAAAAACTATCATCAAATATATAAATTTCTGGATTTTTAGCAATAGCTCTTGCAATTGCCAAACGTTGCCTTTGACCACCTGAAACGTTGCTTCCTCCTTGTGCAATTTCACTTTCGTATTTTTTTTCTTTTGCTTCTATAAATTCTGTAGCTTGAGCAATTTTGGCTGCTTCAATCATTTCTTCATCACTTAGGTTACTATTAGAATATTTTATGTTTGATTCAATAGTACCAGAAAACAAGACACCCTTTTGTGGTACAAGTCCAATAATATCCCTAAGTTCTTCTATATTTGCTTGTTTTACATTTACTCCATCTACTAAAAGTTCGCCTTGTGTTATATCATAAAAACGTGGTATTAAGTTTACAATTGTCGATTTACCACTTCCAGTACTTCCAATAATTGCTGTTGTCTCACCTGGTTTTGCAGTAAATGTAATATCTGTTAAAACCTCAGTTGAAGCATCTGGATAACTAAAGCTTACATTTTTAAATTCTACTAGACCTTTTTTATTTTTATCAAATTTTTTTGGATCTTGTATTTGAGTAATAGTTTCTTTAGTTTCTAATACTTCATTAATACGGTGTGCAGATACTGAGGCTCTAGGAAGCATTATTGACATCATAGAAATTACTAAAAAGCTCATAATAATATGCATTGTATATTGAATAAATGCCATCATATCTCCTACTTGCAGAATACCTTGGTCTACACCTTTTCCTCCATACCATATTATAAGAAGCATAATAGAATTCATAACAAACATTAATGCTGGCATCATTATACTCATTGCTTTGTTTACAAATATATTTGTTTTCATTAACTTACTATTTGCCTTTTCAAACCTTTCTTCTTCATGTTTTTCTTTATTAAACGCTCTAATTACTGGAAGTCCTGTTAATATTTCTCTTGCAATTAGATTTAATTTATCAATTAAATCTTGTAGTTTTTTAAATTTAGGCATAGCTATAATAAATAAAGTTCCAATTATAAATAAAATTGCAAAAATTGCAACTCCAATAATCCATGCCATAGAATTATCGCTTCTAGTAAGTACTTTTATAAATCCACCAATTCCCATAATTGGTGCGTATACTACAACACGAAATAACATAGTAAGTAACATTTGTATTTGTTGTATATCATTTGTACTTCTTGTAATTAAAGAGGCTGTCTGAAATTTACTAAATTCATTATTTGAAAACCCGAGTACTTTTTTAAATAACTTATCTCTTAAACTTTTTCCAAATTTTGCAGCTACTTTTGCTGATAAAAACATAATACTAACTGCTGCTATCATGCTAATTAGTGCAACTCCAAGCATTTGCATACCAGATGTAAAAATGTAGTTATTTTGTAATTTATTCAAATCTACACCCATTTGTTGATACTCATTTTTTATTGCACTACATACTATTTGGTTAGAAATAGTATCTGGCATTTGTTCTATACTTTCTGTTTGCATATTTGCTAACTTTAAAAATATTTTTTTAATTGTTTCTTCTAGATTTTCTTGTTCTTCTTTACTTATTTCTTTTTTAACATATACTGTATTTTCACTTGGTATATTATCTTTTCCAAAATACTGTTTTATTTTTTTACTTGAATTTTTAGATATATTTTCTGAATTTATTTCGTAGTAATTTAAAATTTCTTTATCTCCATTTTCAAGCATTATTAAATTTTCCATTGTTTTTACACTAATTACCTCTGGTGCTGGCTTTTCTATTCCACCTTGTGAAATGCCAATATCTACAATTTTTGATGTATAATCTGGAAGTTCTAAATCTGTTTTTGCCTGTATGCATAATAATATAATAATAATTAGAACATAAAGAAAAGATTCTTTTAAGTTTTTTAGTAGTTTTAACATTTTTTCCTCCATTTTATTTTATTAAAATTTAACACTGTATCAAATTATATGATACAGTGTAATTTTAGAATTAATAATATAATTATATATGATTTGTATTTGTTTTTCAATATGTTTAAAGTGAATGTTTTGTGAATTGTTACTGGTTAATGGTTTTATATTTAATAAATCTACAAAAGCTAGCCATATTTGGTGTAGGGGCGATTTTAATCGCCCGCCACTTCAAAGAACTTGCTTAATAAATATTATGTATAAAAATGTATATAAACTTTTTATAAAATTGTTTTATATCAAAAAAATTATATAGGTCATGCCTAACGTTGGTCTTCGGGCGATTAAAATCGCCCCTACAACTCTGCATGTTAAACTTCCGATTAGTAATAAAACTATTATCTAGTAACTGTGAATTACTATAATTAATTTAGTTTTCTATTCGTTTTAGACTTGTTCAGATAACAGATTTCACACTACTGCAAGACACACACGAAATGAGTAGTAGTAGTTATTATAGCCACCGGTGCTGCTATAGTAGAACACACCAGCTTTCGAACTACTGCCATGGCGTCCTCCACGAGAGAAGAAAGGGACGGGCCAACCCACAAAGCTAGCGTCACCTGAATTCCAATTTTTTGTTTCGTATGTTGCATCTCCTTTTTTGTAGTCTAGACTTTCATTATCACCAGTGTATGCTGTTGCATATGCATCACTTGCTTTATTTTTCTTTGCAAATGAACTTCCATTATTTATATTACTTTCATTAGCATCACTTCCATTGTAATATGCTGCTACATATTCATGTGCTCCTCCCGATAAGTCATATATTCCATATTCATTTCCTGTACTACTTGCCTCATTACCTCCTGTTCCTGTTATATAATCACTACTATTGTTAATTGATATCTCATGTCCATTTCTTCCATATTGACTATGTGTTAGGTATGCTACTGCTCCCCATTCACTATTTTTTAACATATGGCTATTTAAGTCTTCTGAATAGTTTCTTGCTGCTGTATAAAAGTTTCCTATTGTATCTTTTCTCCAACTTGTTATTCCTGGTTTTATTGTTATTTTATTTTCTCCTAATTCTCCTTCGCCTGATGTTTTTGTACTACCACATCCTGTATGGCTTGTTTCGTATTTTCCTACCCATAATCCTGGAAGTTCATCTTTCCATTCTCCATTGTCAAATGTTTTATTTCCAGCTGTATCTTCTGTTTTTGTAAAGGCTGGGTGTACCACATAATCTTTTGAATAGAGTTCACTTTTTATATCATCATCTGTTACTCTTTTTGCTTTTTGTGTATTTCCTTCTTCATCTATATAATTATCTGTTGTTCCTTGTAAAAATACTACATCTATGGTTCCTGCAGCTTGTCCTTCTTCTTTTGGTGTTATTTTATATGCATATCTTGGTATCCATACAAAGTAACTATCTACACTTCCTTTACCTTCATATGTTATTGTTACTTTTGCATTTGCCCAGTGGCTTGATTTATGGTCTTCTTCACCTGTTCCTGCATTATAGCTCCAACTTGTTCCTTCTTTATCTTCCACCCATTCTCCACTATCTTCATCATATTTTACTAATTGCATTGTTGTATTATCAGATAAGGTATCTGGAATTACTGGTGCATTTGGTGGATTTAGCACTGTATCATCATCACCTGCTCCTCCACCTGTTAATCCTACTAACGTATTATATAAGTTATCCATTTCGTTTTGTTCTTTTTGAGCTGAGTCTTTGTATTTGTCTACTGCTTCTTTGCTTTTTGTAAATATTCCATTTTGTCCTAGAGCTAGATTTAAGGATACTCCTGCTAGGATGATTAAGATTATTATGGTGATAACAAGGGCAACAAGGGTTATTGCTGCGGGTTCTTGGGCACGATGCCTCGTGCCCCTACGATTTTTGTATTTCTTTGTAGCATTTGGGCAGACAGAGGCGTCTGCCCCTACATTTTTATTTTCTTTTAAAAGATATCCTCTCTCTCTCTCTCTCTCTCTCTCTCTCTCTCTCTAGAGCGGTAAGGTTTTCATGTTTCATTTGTTTTTCCTTCTTTCTTTTCTTTATTTTTTTATAAATTTATCTGTGAATCATTTTTTAGTAACTGTGAATTTATTTTAATTGGTTCATTACTTCTTCTGCAAAGTTTTCTTCTTTTTTCTCTATTCCTTCTCCTTTTTCTAATCTTGCAAATTTTAATACTTTTGCACCTTTTGAAGAAAGTAAGTCTTTAATTTTTAAATCTTGATTTTTAACGAAAGCTTGCTCTACTAAGCAAATTTCTGAATAGAATTTTCCAATTCTTCCTTGAACCATTTTTTCTGCAATTTCAGCTGGTTTGCCTTCATTCATTGCTTGTGCTTTTAATATTTCCATTTCTTTGTCTACTCTTTCTTGTGGAACTGATTCTCTATCTAAAAATTCTGGTCTTGCTGCTGCAATTTGCATACATATATCTTTTGCAAGTTCAGAAGTTCCATTTTCCATTTCAACTAATACACCAATTTTTCCATCTCCGTGAATATATTTTTCTACAAGTCCATTAGATTCAAATCTTGCAAATCTTCTAATAGTCATATTTTCTCCTATTGTTGCAATTTTTTCAGTTAAAACTTCTTGAACTGTTTTTTCTGAATTATCAATTGATTTTTGAGAAAGAAGTTCTTCTACATTTGCTGGATTTTGGGTCGCAATTTGCTTTGCAATGCTTAAAACAAAATTTTTGAATTCATCATTTTTTGCAACAAAGTCTGTTTCTGAATTAACTTCAACAACTGCTCCTACTTTTCCATCTTCTGAAATATATGCTTCTACAATTCCTTCTGCTGCAACTCTGTCTGATTTCTTTGCAGCTTTTGCTATTCCTCTTTCACGTAATAATTCTATTGCCTTTTCGATGTCTCCATCTGTTTCTGTTAATACTTTTTTGCAGTCCATCATTCCTGCACCTGTTTTTTCTCTTAATTCTTTTACTGTACTTGCTGTTACCATTTTATAAATTCCTCCTTAATTTTATTTTTAAATAGGGTGTTTATTTTATATTTTAAACACCCATGATTTTTTTATTTTGCTTCTTCTTCATTTACATCTTCTTCTTGACTTACTTCTTCTTTTTCTACAACTTCTTCTATACTTGTAGGTTCTTCTGAATTTTCTTCTACTCCAATATCAAATGTTTCTCCTTGTTTTCCTTCAATAACTGCATTTGCCATTACTTGTGCAATCAATTTTACTGCACGAATAGCATCATCATTACCTGGAATTGGATAATCCACTTCTTCTGGATTACAGTTTGTATCTACTAATCCTACTACTGGTATTCCTAATTTTTTTGCTTCTAATATTGCAATTCTTTCTTTTTTAGGATCTACTACAAATAAAATTCCTGGTAATTCTTCCATATCTTTAATTCCACCAAGGTTTTTTTCTAGTTTTTCCATTTCTTTTTTAAGTAGAATTACTTCTTTTTTAGGTAATACATCAAAAGTTCCATCTTCTTGCATTGTTTCTAAATCTTTTAATCTTTTAACTCTACCTTTAATTGTATCAAAGTTAGTTAACATTCCTCCTAACCATCTTTGATCAACATAGTACATTCCGCACATATTAGCTGCTTCTTTCATGCATTCTTGTGCTTGTTTTTTTGTTCCAACAAATAGAACTGTTTTTCCTTCTTCTACTTGTTCTTTGATAAACGCATATGCTTCGTCTATCTTTTTAGATGTTTTTTGTAAGTCAATAATATGAATCCCATTTCTTGCTTGAAAAATATATTCAGCCATTTTTGGATCCCATCTTCTTGTTTGGTGTCCAAAGTGTACACCTGCTTCTAGTAATTGTTTCATTGCAACTACTGCCATTTTTTATTCCTCCTTTTAGTTTTACCTCCACATAGCTTTAGCATTTATAATTACTATTTCTAGCACTATTATAAACTGTGCATGTGTGTGTATTTTTTAACGTTTAATATTATAACAAAAAAATACACAAAAGGCAATAGTTTTTGTGTATTTTTTTGTATTTATTGTGTAATTAACTTTTTTTATATTAAATCTGCAACAATATCTTTTAAAGCAATTGGTGTTACTTGATTATTTTTTAGTAATTCTAATATTTTTTCTATTTTTTCTTCTGATGATGTTATGCTTAATGTTTTTTCTTTTTCTATTTGTATTTTTTTATTTTTATATATCTTTTTTATTATTTCAATTCCATATAATACATCTTTGTTTTTTTCTTCTTTTTCTTGACATATTTTATAATACTCTATTTTTATTGGATGATACACTTTTGCTATAGCTAGGTTTATTGCTTTAATATATGTAGCCCCATAAAATGTCTTCATTTTCCCCTTCCTTTCTTTTTAAACTGCCTATCTACTATATAAAAACTTCTTTAAAAAATCAAGAATTTTTTATCGCAAATCTCGACAATCCAACTTTTTTTATGACATTTTATTGGTTTAATTTTATTTTTATTTTTGTGTTTGACAAATTATTTTTTATTTGTAATTATTTTTTATATTTTCTGTAATATATTTGAAATACAAAAACTCTACATTTAATGTAGAGTTTTTTATAAAATTAAATTTATTACTATTTTATTCTCCTCTTCCTTCTGGAAGTGCATTTGATGGAACTTCTAGGCGAACTCTAATTTTAGTTATATAAGAAATTGCTCTTACTAATTTACTGTTTTTAATTCTTTGCCATAAAGAAGGTTTTACTTCTATTTGTGTTTGATTTATGTAATCATTATTTGTTTCTTCAACTATTTCATCTACAATGTCTTGATTTTCAATTTCTACTGGTGTAGGTATTGCTTTTAATGCATCTGCAACTTCTATTCCTATATAACTTAATGCTTTCGAGCGGTCTTCTATTCTTTCCATATCAATTTCTATATGTAAATTTGCTTCCAAATTAGAAATTCTAGCCTGAATTAATTTTGTAGCATCTAAATAATTTTGTGATGTTTTACTTTTAGACCTTCCTATTACTCCTAATGTATCAATAATATCATCTTGGAATTTATCTGAAGCATCCTTTACTACATTTTTCCAATTTTTTTCTTTATTATCTACTACTGCTAAAATTTCTTTCAAATCACCAGCAAGTGCAATATTGGCTTCTCTTTGACGGATTAATTCTTCAATTTGTTTTGTATTTTGTTCAAATTGGTTTGTTGCATATTCTACTAAACCATATGCAGCTTTATATACATTTGCAGGAAAATTTTTCTTTTTTGGATATTCAATTAAATATGTTTTTATTGATTCAATTAGATCTTTAAAATATGTATCATCTTCTAATTGAACAATTTGTTTTTTACTATTTGGATTGATTAATTTTTCTACTTTATCTATATTAGATAAAATTTTTTCTTCAGTTATAACCATTCTTACGTTTACTATGCCAGACTTCCTAGCCATTGTAAACACCCCTCCTTTGTCCTACGTTTATTTACTAATTAAAATTATACATCTTTTCCTAAAAAACTACAATATTTTTTAGAATTTTTTTCTTTACATTTATGTTACAATTTTATTACAAATAAAATACAAATGTCAACACTATTTTTAAAATTTTTTTTATTTTTCTTTTTCAATCTTTGCTAATTCTTCATGTCTTTTTACTTTTTGAGTAGTTGTCTTTATTAGTTCTTCTTCTGTAACAGTTATTTCTCTTACATACTTATATGCTGGCATAGTTTTATTTATTTTCTTTATTTCCTTTAGAAGTGCATCATAAATTTTGTCTTTATTATCTGCATTATATTTTTCTTTAACTACTTCTTTATCATATACAATTTTTGCACATATTACCATGTCATTGTCATTATCTAATTTTCCATAAACCATACATTCTTTTACTCCTTCTATATGGTTTATTAGGTTTTCTAGCTCTTCTGGGTAAATATTTTTACCATTTTTTTGCACTATAACATTTTTCTTTCTACCTGTAATATATAGAAAATTATCTTTATCTAAATACCCTAAATCTCCAGTATTAAACCATCCATCTTTTATGCTTTCGTTTGTTGCTTCTTCATTTTGATAATAACCTAGCATAACACTAGGACCTTTTACTACAATTTCCCCAATTCCTTGTTCATTTTTATTGTCTATTCTTACATCTAAACTTGGAACAACTTTTCCAACTGAACCAATTTTAATATAATTATCGTTTTCTGCTGCAATTACAGGTGATGTTTCGGTTAGTCCATATCCTTGCAAAGTTCTAAATCCTAAATCGTTAAACCCTTTTTCTACTTCTGGATCTAAGGCTGCTGCTCCACTTACAAATAACCTAACATTTCCTCCTAAAATTGCATGTATGTCTTTAAATAATTTTTTTCTAATATCAATATGAAATTTTAGCAAAAAGTTACTAATTTTTATTCCTTTTTTAACTTTTTCTAATTTTCCTTGTTTTTCAATTCCTTTTATTACTTTTTTATACATATTTTCATATAAAATAGGAACTGAAATCATAGCAGATATTCTGTATTCCTTTACATTTTCTGCAATGTGTCTTATACCATCACAAAATGCAATTGAGCATCCTCTTGAAATTGGATATAAAAAACCTACTGTACATTCAAATGTATGGTGTAATGGTAAGAATGATAACATTGTATCTTCTTTAACAAGATGTATTATATATGTTATATCTTTTATGTTTGTACAAATATTTTTATGTGATAACATTACTGCTTTTGACATAGCTGTTGTACCAGATGTAAATAACATTATTCCCATTTTTTCTGGATCAATTTCTGCATCTAAGAAATCTCTATTTCCTTCTTCTATTAGTTTTCTTCCTTCTTCTATTAATTTTTTTTCTGAATTAATACCGTCTTCATGATCTTCTTTTTCCATGGAAATAAAGTATTTTAAATTATATAAATGCTGTTTTTTTATCTTTTCAATTATTTCATCATATTTTCCAGAATAAAAAATAGCTTCTACTTTTGAACGTTCTATTAGACTATTTATCTCATTTTCAGGTAGTGCCCTATCTAGTGGAACAACTATTCCCGTTCCACAGCAAGCTGCTAAATATGCAACGCACCATTCATACCTATTTTCAGAAATGACAGCAATTTTTTTTCCTTTTAATCCTAAATTAATTAGTGCGGTTCCTAAACTATCTATATCATCTCTAAATTCTTTATGTGTAATTATTCTAAATTTATCTGGTACATCTGTTTTATATTTAAATGCTGGTCTATCTGCATACATCTCTCCAGTTTTTCTTAACAATTCTTTTATATCTTTATATTCTACCACATCATGGACATTTTTTCCCATTTATAATACATCTCCTTTTTTTATTTAGATAATCCAAATAATAATATGTCATTTAATTGCTCATATAATACCGGAATATCAATTTCTTCTTTTGTTTTTAATTTATAAATAAGGTTTGAACACGTTATTCCAAAAATTTCAGATGCAACAAGCTCTGGATTAATGTTTCTAATTTCATTTTTTTCTAAACCTTCTTTTAAAATACGCTCTACTGTTTCTATATATTCAAATAAATATTTTTTACAAATATCATTTCTTTGTTCTTTTCCCCATACTTGGCTAAGTACAATAGTAATAAGGTTTTCATATTTTACAATTACTTTTATTTGAATTAATATAATAGCTTTTATTTTATCTATTGTATTATCCAATTTAGAAGTTTTAATTTCTATACTATTTTTTAGTAATTTCATACCTTCTTCTACAAGGAAATTAAAAATTTCTTCTTTGCTAGAAAAGTGATAATACAAAGTACCTTTTGCAACTCCTACAACAGATGTAATTTCTTCTATACTTGTTGCATCATATCCTTTTTTTGCAAATAGCTCCATAGAAGTTTCAAATATTTTTCTTTTTGTTTTATTCATTTACTTCACCTATCATTTTTTGTTTTAATTATATACTATATATTAAAAATATTCAATTGTTTTTTTATATTTCATATAGCTTAAAATCCAAATAATCTGAACTAATTAATTTAAAATCTATCCCATAAAAATTTCCCTCTATTGCATCTTCGTGAGATTTTCCATGAAGATGTCCATACAAGCATTTTTTAATATTATATTTTTTCATTATTTTTATAAAATATAATTGTTCTTCGTTTTGCAAGGATTGCTTTGTAATTGGTGGATAATGAATGCAAGAGATAATTTCATTTTTTTCTCCATATTTTTTTATTGCATCTTGAATAGAAAGCTCTAGTCTGATACATTCTCTTTTTACCATTTTTTTATCTTCTTCTACATCTGTTATTGTCCATCCTCTTGTACCTACAATTATTTTATCTTCTATTTTATAACTATTGTTATATAAAAAATCTATATTATTAAAATTATTTTCTTTTAAATAATTCCTCATAGAAGTTACAGTAGTCCACCAATAATCATGGTTTCCTTTTAACAATATTTTTTTTCCTGGTAATGAATTTAAAAAATCAAAATCTTTCTTTGCATCTTTTAAATACATCGCCCATGAAAAATCTCCTAAAATAATTACCGTATCTTCTTGTTTTACTACTTCTATCCAATTTTCTTTTATTTTTTTTGCATGATTTTCCCAATTATCTCCAAATATGTCCATTGGCTTTGGATCATTAAAAGATAAGTGCAAATCACCAATTGCATATATTGACATTTACTATCCTCCAATTTTTAGGTTTGGCACAGCATTTAAGTCTAACTTTGCTAATTTATTTGCTTTATAATTATAAAATCCAGCAGAGGCTATCATAGCAGCGTTATCTGTACATAAACCAATTTCTGGATAATATACTTCTATATTTTCATCTTTTCCAAGCTTTGTAAATTGCTCTCGAATATATGAATTTGCTGATACCCCTCCTGCTAATGCTAGTTTTTTTACTTTTAATTTTTCAAGTGCTTTTTTTGTGTTTTTAAGTAACATATTAGTTGATGCTATTTCAAAACTTATACATAAGTCAGCTTTATTTATTTTAGGATCTTTATGATGCAAATTTAAAACTGCTGTTTTAATTCCACTAAAGCTAAAATCTAAATTTTCAAAATATGTCTCTGGCAAAGTAATTGTTGGCTTTCCTTCTTTTGCTAACTTATCTATTTTAGGTCCTCCTGGATAATCTAATCCTATTACTCTTGCTACTTTATCATATGCTTCTCCTATTGCATCATCTTTTGTCTTTCCTAAAATCTCAAATTCTGTATAATCTTTAATATGTACTAAGTGTGTATGACCCCCTGATATAATAAGGCATAAAAAAGGAGGCTTTAACTTTTTAAATGTAATGTAATTTGCTGCAATGTGCCCTTCTATGTGGTTTACAGCAACAAGTGGTTTTTTTAAAGCAAAACTTAATGCTTTTGCATATGATACACCAACTAATAATGCTCCAACTAGGCCTGGCCCATATGTGCATGCTACAACATCAATTTCATCAAATGATATTTTTGCTTCTTCTAATGCTTTATTTGTAACATTTGAAATTGCTTGAACATGGTTTCTAGAAGCAATTTCGGGAACTACTCCACCAAATTTTTCATGTATTTTAATTTGTGAATCAATAACATTAGACAAAACTTCTCTTCCATTTTTTAAAACTGCTACAGATGTTTCATCACAGCTTGATTCTATTCCTAATATTATTACATCTTTCAATTTTTAATCATTCCTTTTTAAAACATTCCAAATATCGAAAATACTACTTTTGTAATTCCACTATAAATTAAATTAATTATAGGAGAAATAATTGTTCCAGCAAGACCTGTAATCCATAATATTAAAAAAACTATATAAAAGATTTGCTCTTTTTCCTCTAACCATCTTTTAGCATTATATGACAAAAATCTTTTGAAAATTTTTGAACCATCAAGTGGTGGTAAAGGTATTAAGTTAAATACTCCAAGTCCAATATTTACAATTATTGTATATTCAATAATTGTTACAATTATAATTCCCATTTGTGTAAGTACAAATCCTGGTGCAAACTTTGCAATAATAGCATATATTACACTAAATATAATCGCAAGTATTAAGTTCATAAGTGGACCTGCAACAGAAACGATTGCTTCTCCGGTTTCCATAGACACTTTACTATCAAAATTTCTCGGATTAATTTCTACTGGTTTACCCCATCCAATATGGGCGAATATTAATAAGACAAACCCAAATGGATCTAAGTGATGTAATGGATTTAAGCTTAATCTTCCTTGATTTCTTGGTGTATTATCACCAAGTTTAACCGCAGCAAATGCATGTGCTGCTTCATGAAATGTAATTGCTACAATTACGCCTGGCAAAGTTAAAGCCAAACCAAGCAATGTATTACTTGAAACATTCATAAGGCTAATTATAATTAAAACTCCTAAAATAATATACAAAGTTCTTCTATCTTGAAAAAACATAATCTTCTCCTTTTTTATTTTCATCTTAAATAAACTATTATCTAATTATATCATCTTTGTCTTGAATAAATGATTGATATAATCTTTCCAATTGTTCGCCAGTAATATTTATTACTTTTCCACCTTCAGGATTAATTTTTCTATTACCATATACAATCCAAATAACATTTTTAACTTTTTCTTTAGGCATGTCGGCTTCTCCATCTGTAAATATTATTTTATTTGGTACTTTTTTTGAAAAAGCTTTAACTGCTACATCAAAATTTGTTCCGCCACCTATTGGAAAACTCATATTATCAATATCTTCTGGCTTTCTAATTTCTGTAAATCCATGAAATTCTGTATTAAAACATCCCACTTTTACTTTTGAATTATATAAAATATTTTTGCATTCTCTTAAAAAGTTTTTTAAAAGTATTTCACTTACTGATCCACTTGTATCTAATACAATTTCAGTCTCTGGAATTGGAATTTGCTCTAACTTATATCTAAAATATCCATTTCTCATTCTAGCATTTTTTCTTGTATATTCCTCATCATATTTTATTGCTTGCCTTAACAACCTTCTCCAGTCAATTAAGGGAGTAGCAATTCCAATATCAGATAATTTTTTTCTTTCTCTTTGTATTTCATCTCCTGCTTGATGTGATGACATTTTTGCTAATTCTTTGCTTAATTCTTGTAATCGTTTTCTTCTTTCTATTTTATTTTGTTTAAAAGTTTCTCTTTCACCCTGCTTTGCAAATTTTGAATTTTCTTCGACTTTTCTTTTATTTTTTTCTTCTTGTTCTTTTGCGTTTTCTTCTTTTTGATTTTGCAAATTTTGCTTTTCCTTATTTTTCTGTGAATCTTGCTTTTGTTGTTCTTCTTGTGAGCCTTGTTCTTGTTGTTCTTTTTTTCTTTCTTCTATTGCTTTTTCCCATAAACTATGTGTATCATGTCCAACATCTGTTTCTTTTTGCCCTCTTTGAGAATTTTGTCCCCCTTGATTTCCTTGAGAATTTTGTTGTTCTTGTTTTTCTTGACTATTCTGCTTTCCTTGGCTACCTTGAGAATCTTGTTGTTTTTGACTGTCTTGTCCCATTTGTTGTCCTTTATTTCCTTGTTGATTTTGCTGTTCTTGTTTTTTCTTTTCTCTTAGTAATTTATTGTACATTTCTTCTGCATCATAGTTTTTTGCTTCTGGAATATCTACTCCACCTTCTACCAAAGGTAATCCATCCTGTTTTAATAATGCATTTATTACAGAATCAGTTGCAATATTCCATAGCCTTTTATCTTTTCCTTCACTTCTATACATGTGTTCAAATGCTACATGACATATCTCATGGGCAAATATAAAAGTTTGCTGTTTTTCTGACAGATTTTCTAAAAATGTAGGATTATAAAAAATTACTTTTCCATCTGTTCCTGCAGTTTCTATATCAAGGTTTTCTCGAATTTCAAGATTTACAATAATACTTCCAAACATTGGATACTTTATTAAAAGTTTTCTTTTTATGCTATCTATGTTTGTACTCATAACCCCTCCTTCGTTTTATTTTTTTTCATTTTATTTTTATTCTAGTAAAAACTTTTAATTTCTTTCGTTTTCTTCTTGCTCTTCCATTATGGCTTCTTGTATTTGTTCTAACCTTTCTTCATCTCCATGTGTCCATTGTATTTCAAATTTTTTGCATAATTCTGGTCCTAATTTTTTTGTAAATTCTCTTACCTTTGGCATATTTTTACTATCTACTGCTAATAGTCCTGATACTGTTGCAAGCTTTCTTCCTAAATCCATTTTTTCTAGTTCTTCTTGTGTATAATTTCCTTTTAGTACATCCTCTATTGTTATTGTTGGTAGTTTGCAAAAATATATAAAGTCTTGTGTTAAATCTTCTCCTATTATTGCTGTTAATGTATTTGG
>CANRMR010000022.1 GCA_947631785.1 uncultured Clostridia bacterium
ATTAATTTTTCACGAGGAGAATCAATAATTCTTGAACCAACAACCCCTGCAGCATTACATCCAAATCCCATGCACATTGTTAATGCTTGCTTTCCCGAGCTACATGCTTTTCTAAAATAATTATCTAAATTAAACGAAATCCTAGGAAGAACTCCTAAGTCTTCTAAAAGTGTAAATAATGGAAAAAATATAGCCATAGGGGGAAGCATTACAGCTACTACCCAAGATAATGTTTGGTACATTCCATCAATTAAAACACCAGAAAGCCAGCTAGGTGCATGAAGTGCGTTAAATAATACATATAATTTTTCTTGTATATATCCAAAAAAGCTAGATAAAACTTGAGATGGGTAATTTGCACCAGTTATAGTAAGCCAAAATATAAAGCCTAAAAATAAAAGCATAATAGGAATTCCCCATTTTTTAGAGGTTAAAATTTTATCTATTTTTCTATCTCGTAAAGAATAATTATTATCTTTTAAATGGCAAACATCATCGTAAATATCTTCTGATGTAAATAAAATTCTAGAAACAATTTTATCTCTAAAATTTGATTCATCTATATCATTTTTTTCTAATATTTCTGTGACATTTTCTAATTCAGAAATAATTTGTTCATTTTCAGTAATAGATATTTGCAAATAATTTTGAATAGCTTCTAATATTTTTTTGTTTCCATCTAGCAGTTTTAGAGCTATCCATCTTGAAATATAAGAGTAAGATGAAGGCAAAATATTTTGCAATTTACAATCTAGCATTCGTATACAATCTTCTATAATAGGATTATAGGTAATTGTTTTTGGTGTAATATTAGGCTTATTTATACAAATATTATAAACTTCATTCATCAAATTATTTAAAGTTTTGCTTTTTCTTGCAATAGTACCTACTACTGGAACACCTAAATATAAAGAAAGTTTTTTTAAATTTATATCTATTCCTTTTTTTTCTGCTTCATCTAGTAAATTTACGCAAACTACAACATTTGGAGTAATTTCTAAAACTTGAAATACTAAATTTAAGTTTCTTTCTAAACATGTTGCATCCACAATAACTATTGTAACATCAGGGTTTCCAAAACAAATATAATCTCTTGCAATTTCCTCTTCTTCAGAATTAGACATTAAGGAATATGTTCCAGGAATATCTACTAACAAAAAATCTTTATTTTTATATGTATAATTACCACATGCATTACTAACAGTTTTACCGAGGCCAATTACCAGTATGCTGATGCATTCCAGTTAGACTATTGAAAATGGTGCTTTTTCCAACATTAGGGTTACCAGCAAGTGCAATTGTAAAATCTGATTTTGTTTTCAATTCTTCAAATTCGTCATTTAGTAAATAAGTTCCAGATGATTGAGCTGTAAGTCCCATAAAATACCTCCTAATTTTAATATGTTTTAGTAGTAGTATATGAAAAATTGAAATTTTTGTTAATGATATGCTTAAATAATAAAGTTATTATAACAAAGTAAGTTCTAAACAAAAAAAGAGAGAATAAACTGTAATAAATTATTGATAAGCAAAAAGGAGGAAAACAAAAATGGAAAATTCAAATATATCAAAAGTAAATGTAGGTATGATTATAGGAAAAGGAATTATTATAGCTTTCATAACTACATTTATTTTATTGTTTTTATTTTCAATATTACTTACATATACTAATCTGCCAGAGGCTGCAATTGCACCAACTATTATTGTTGCATCAGCAATTAGTATATTAATTGGAAGTTCACTTGCAACTTTAAAGATAAAGAAAAATGGATTAATAAATGGAGGAATTATTGGAGGAATTTATATATGTACCATTTACTTAATTTCCAGTATTTTAAATACAGGTTTTGCTCTTAATATTTCTTCTATTATTATGATATTAATTTGTATTTTTGCTGGAATTTTAGGAGGAATTGTAGGAGTTAATATAAAATGATTGCAAAATATAATAGTTTATGTTAAAATACAAAAGAACTAAAATATCCTAAAAAATTGGAAGGAGATAGAAATGGAAGAAGTAGTAGCAATAGTCATGGCAGCAGGAAAAGGAACTAGAATGAAATCTAACAAATCAAAATTAGTACATAAAATATATGGAAAAGAACTAGTAAAAAGAGTAGTTGAAACTGCTAAAAAAGCAGAAGTAAATGATATTATAGCAGTAGTAGGTTATATGCAAGACCAAGTAAGAGATGTATTAAAAGATACAGTATATTATGTAGAACAAAAAGAAATGTTAGGTACAGGTCATGCTGTTATGCAAGTTGCACAAAAGCTAAAAGGAAGAAAAGGTAAGGTTATTGTACTAAATGGAGATGTTCCAATTTTACGACCTGAAACATTAAAAGATCTAATAAATAAAAGTATAGAAAATAAAGAATATGCCACTTGTTTAACTGCAATTTATGATAATCCAACAGGTTATGGAAGAATTATAAGAGGAAAAGATGGAAATATTAAGGAAATTGTAGAAGAAAAAGATGCAAATGCAGAGCAAAAACAAATACAAGAAATAAATGCAGGAATATATTGTTTTGATATAGAAGAATTATTGCTCGCATTAGAAAAGCTTACTCCTAATAATTCACAAGGAGAATATTATTTAACAGATGTAATCAAAATTATGAATGAAAAAGGATTAAAAGTAGGAGCAGTTATTGTAGAGGATAATACTGAAATATTAGGCGTAAATGATAGAATGCAATTAGAAATGTTAACAAGAGTTTTGCGTTTAAGAATTAATGGATATCATATGAAAAATGGAGTTACAATAGAAGATATTAATAATACCTATATATATGATGATGTAGAAATTGGAATAGATACAGTTATACACCCAAATACTACAATAAAAAATGGAGTTACAATTGGTAAAAATTGTGAAATAGGTCCAAATTCATATATTAGAGAAGGATGCACACTAGCAGATAATGTAAAAGTAGGAAGCTATGTAGAAATAAAAAAAGCGCAAATAGGAAATGGTACAAAAGTTCCACACTTATCATACATGGGGGATTGTAAAATAGGTAAAAAAACAAATATTGGATGTGGAACAATTACATGTAATTATGATGGATTTAACAAAAGTCAAACTGTAATAGGAGATAATAGCTTTGTAGGTTCTAATGTAAACTTTGTAGCACCAGTAGAAATAGGTGATAATAGTTTTATTGCAGCAGGATCAACAATAACAGAAGATGTAGCAGCAGATTCTTTAGCAATTGCAAGACAAAGGCAAATTAATAAAGAAGGATGGAATAAAAAATAAAGTATGAAAAACAAAGAGAAAAAAATAAAAAAAGAAAGTTTTATGAAAGGTGTATTAGTACTTATGGTATCACAAGTACTAATTAAACTTTTAGGTCTAGTTTATAAACTATATTTAACAAATAGAGAAGGCTTTGGAGATGAAGGAAATGCAATTTACAGCAGTGGATTTCAAATTTATGCATTACTACTTACATTATCATCAATAGGTGTGCCAAATGCAATTTCTAAATTAGTATCTGAAAGGGTAGCAATAGGAGATCATAAAGGTGCACATAGAATTTTTAAAATTGCTTTTTTAACATTTGGAGTATTAGGATTAATTGGTACTTTAGCATTGTTCTTTGGTGCAAACTATATTGCAAATGTAGCATTGCAAATACCAGAAGCGGAACTTACGCTAGTTGCTTTATCACCATCAATATTCTTTGTTGCGATTGCATCAGTTGTAAGAGGGTACTTCAATGGAAGAGAACATATATCAGTTACTGCAAGATCACAAACTTTAGAACAAGTTTTTAAAACCACATTAACAATAATTGTAGTAGAGCTTGTAGCGTTAATTTATGGGTTAGATACTACTATGATGGCAGCAGGAGCAAACCTTGCAACAACAATTTCTATTTTCTTAAGTTTTGGATATTTATTTTTATATTACAAATCTACAAAAAAGGAAATTGTAAGTGAAATAAAATCTACAACAAATTATAAGCCAGAAAGAATAAAAAATATAATAAAAAGCATACTATACGTATCAATACCTATTTCTCTTAGTGCAATTATGACATCACTTGGAAAAAATATTGATTCTGTTACTGTAGTAAGAGGTTTAAAGGCATTTATGTCTCAGCAAGAGGCAAAAATTCAGTATGGAATATTAAGTGGAAAGGTAGATACATTAATTACATTGCCATTATCATTTAATGTAGCATTTGCTACAGCACTTGTTCCAGCAATAGCTTCAGCAAAAGCTAAAAATGATATGCAAACAGCAAAAAGTAAAGTATCATCATCACTTCTAATTACAATGCTAATTGGTCTTCCATGTACATTTGGAATGTTTGTATTTGCACAGCCAATTATAGAATTGTTATTTCCAAATGCAACAGCAGGAACTATTTTGTTACAAATAAGTTCATTTACAATTTTATTTTCTGTTCTTACACAAACCATTAATGGTGCATTGCAAGGATTAGGAAAAGTAATGATACCAGCTATATCTGGTGCAATTGGTCTTATTGCAAAACTAATTTTAAATATTGTACTTGTACAAAATCCAAATTTTGGTGCAAATGGTGCAGCAATAGCTTCCGTAGTAAATATTGTAATTGCATTTATAATTAGTTATGTAGTACTTAAAAAGAATATGGAATTGGATTTAAAAGTCTCAAATTTTGTAATAAAGCCATGCGTAGCTACAGGAATAATGTGTATATGTTCTTATTTTATATATAATTTATGTATGCAAATTCACCCAGGAAGAATAGCAACTATTATTGCTCTTGTTTTTGCAGTTATAATTTATGCTATTTCCGTAATAATTTTAAAGATTTTTAATAAAGAAGAAATAGAGCAAATTCCATTTGGTAAAAAACTATACAAAATACTTCAAAGCATTGGTATATATAGCTAAAACCCGATTTAAAATTATTGTTTAATTG
Source organism: uncultured Clostridia bacterium (assembly GCA_947631785.1). GTDB lineage: Bacteria > Bacillota > Clostridia > TANB77 > CAG-508 > CANRMR01. The sequence continues at coordinate 4,929 of CANRMR010000022.1, forward strand.
TAAATAAATTCTAAAATTAAGTTGTCCGTAAGGACAAAAGAAAAAAATAATAAAAAAAAAGAAGGATTTTATAAAAAAAAGGCGAATAATCTTATTAGTAGAAGCAAATTCTACATAAATGAAAACTTTTAGGAGGTAATTTAAATGAACAAATCAGATTTAATCGCGGCTATGGCTGCAAAAACAGGAGAAACAAAGAAAAGTGCTGAAGCTAGTGTTAATGCTTTTGTAGAAGTTGTAACAGAAGCTTTAGTAAAAGGAGACAAAGTACAATTAGTAGGATTTGGTTCTTTTGAAGTAAGAAAAAGAGCAGCAAGAAAAGGAAGAAATCCACAAACTAAAGAAGAAATCAAAATACCTGCATCAAAAGCTCCAGTATTCAAAGCTGGTAAAGCATTAAAAGATTTAGTAAATAAAAAATAATTACTTATATAATTAAAATAAAAATAAAAGGATAGGTATGTCTATCCTTTTATTTTTTAAAACAATATAAAAAGGGAATGATAAATTATGAATATATTAGAGATAATTGCTAAAAAAAGAGACAAACAAGAATTAAATAAAGATGAAATCGAATTTTTTATAAAAGAATATACTCAAAATAAAATAACAGATTATCAAGCAGCAGCTCTTTTAATGGCAATTTATATAAATGGTGCAAGTATAGAAGAGACAACTAATTTAAGCATAGCAATGGCACATTCAGGGGATGTTTTAGATCTATCTTCATTAGGAAATGTTGTAGATAAACATAGTACAGGAGGAGTTGGAGATAAAATTACTTTAATATTAATGCCAATTATAGCATCACTTGGAATACCAGTTGCGAAAATGTCTGGAAGAGGTTTAGGCTTTACTGGAGGAACAGTAGATAAATTAGAATCTATACCAGGATACAATACTAGTATTTCAACTGAAGAATTTATAAAAAATACTAAGGAAATAGGAATAAGTTTAATTGCTCAAACTTTAAATTTAGCTCCAGCTGATAAAAAAATTTATGCACTAAGAGATACAATAGCATGTGTAGAAAGTATACCTCTTATTGCATCTAGTATTATGAGCAAAAAAATAGCAGCAGGAGCAAGTAAAATAGTTTTAGATGTTACTGTTCGGAAATGGTGCATTTATGAAAAACAAAGAAGATGCAATAAAACTTGCAAAAACTATGAAAAAAATAGGAAAATTAGCAGGTAAAGATACAATTTGTGTTTTAACATCTATGGATGAACCATTAGGTTATGCAGTAGGAAATCAATTAGAAGTAATAGAAGCTACAAAATGTTTAAAAGGTGATATGCCAGATGATGTAAAAAGGGTAGTTTTAACATTAGGAGCATACATGATAAAATTAGCTGGTAAAGGAGAAGATATAGAAGAAAATAAAACAAAAATATTACAACAAATAAAAAATAAAAAAGCATATAACAAATTTTTAGAATTGGTTGAAAGGCAGGGTGGAGATATTTCATATATAGAAAATACAAACAAATTTGAAAAAGCAGAATATGTTTTAGAAGTAATTTGTAAAAATGAAGGTTTTGTTCAAGAAATAAATGCAATAAAAATAGGAAAATTGGCTTCTTTTTTAGGTGCAGGAAGAATAACAAAAGAAGATAAGATAGACAATAAAGTAGGAATTGTGCTTAATAAAAAGAAATCAGATAGTGTAAAAAAAGGAGAAGTCCTTGCATATATTTATGCAAATAATCTTAAAAAAGCTAAAAAAGCTAAAGATGAATTAGAAAATATTATAAAAATTGGAGAAATACAACCTAAAAAAGAAGATATAATTTTAGAAATTTTGTAACAAATCATCCATATGATAAAAGCCAGCAGGTTTGTTTACTATAAATTCGCATGCTTTTAAAGCACCTTTTGCAAAAATACTTCTTGAATAACTTGTATGTTTTATTTCAAATGTTTCATCTTCTCCAAAAAATAATACACTATGCTCACCAACTATATCTCCTCCACGAATAGAAGAAAAACCAATCTCATTTTTTTCTCTTTTATGCTTATTGTTTAATCTATCAAAAACATAATTCATATTGTTTCCATTTGCTTTATTTATGCTATCTGCAAGAAGTAAAGCAGTACCACTTGGAGCATCTATTTTACGATTATGATGAGTTTCAACAATTTCTATATCTGAATCCTTAAAATAAGGTGTTATTTGCTTTAAAATTTTGCACATAAGGTTAATATCGTAAGACATATTAGCAGACTGAAAAATAGGAATATTTTTAGACTCAAGTTCCAACATTTTAAATTGTTCTTTAGAAAAACCAGTTGTAGCAATTACAATTGGAATTTGTTTTTTATTTGCATATTTTAGTATTTCAAAAGTAGCTTCTGGTACAGAAAAATCAACAATAACATCGACTTGTTCGCAAATATTATCTATTGAAGTATAAACAGGAAATGTATTTAATCCATTATCATTTTTATCAAAACCACAACTTAAAAAAAGATTAGAAAAATTATCTATCTGTTTTATTACTTCTTGTCCCATTTTTCCATTACATCCATTTACTAATATATTTATCATATAAAAAACACTCCTTTTAACATAAATAAAAAATAGATGGGCGATTATAAAATAAATCGCCCTTTAGTCATTTATATAAACTTAAGAACACATACACTTAAAAATAAATAAGCATATCTATAAATTTTTTTATTAAAAAATTTTTTAGAACATACTACATAAGACTCTGATAAAGCACAGTATTTATCTACTAAAGTGACAATATAAGATTCTTTATATTTTGGAAATTTTATTGTTAAAGGCCACATATGTTTTAAAATAATATCTTGTTCTTTTTTATTTAAATTAAATAAATTACTTGCATTTTGTAAAGCGTATTTTGGGTGAGTAAAACCATGAAGACCTTTCCTAGATGCATCTTTTTTTCTCCAGTCATATAAGAATAAATCGTGAAGCATTCCAGCTCTTGCAACTGCTTTATAGTCTAAATTATATTTTTTACAAAGTAAGTAACTATAAAATGCAACACGCAAACAATGATCAAAACAACTTGTTTCAAAATGTTGTCTAAATTTTTTCATTTGTAATACTGTATCGTTTGTAATAATTTCCTTTATAATTTGCTTAAACTCTACATCATTATCTATCTTTTTCATCAAATCGTTCATTAATAATCAAACTCCTAATATAAGTAAGTATGTAAATTTTAAATTCATCTAAATAAATTATACCACAAAATTAGGATAATAATCTATAATTTTGCAATTCTTTTTTTAATTTTTCCTTTCCAACTTTAGACATTTCAACCAAAGGAAGTCTAGGTATGCCAAAATTATATCCAAGCATATTTAAAGCAGCTTTTACAGGTATTGGGTTTACCTCAGAAAATAGGCTATCTATTAAAGATATAGATGAAAGCTGTATTTCTTGTGCTTTTTTAGTATTTCCGAGCAAAAAATTCTTTTGTCATAGTAGAAAATTGTTTTGGAGCAATATTAGATAAAACTGAAATAACACCAAGACCACCTATAGATAAAACTGGTAAAACTTGATCATCATTTCCACTATAAATGTATAAGTCATCTTTGCATAAAGAAGAAATTTTTGCAACTTGAGATAAATTACCACTAGCCTCCTTTACAGCAACAATATTTGGAATTTTTGAAAGTTCTAAACATGTTTCAGGGGTAACATTTAAGCCAGTTCTTCCTGGTACATTATATAAAATAATAGGTAAAGATGTGGAATTTGCAATTTCAGTATAATGTTTTATTAAACCTGCTTGGGTTGTTTTGTTATAATAAGGTGTAACTACAAGAAGGCCATCTACACCTAAACTTTCCGCAAGCATGCTCATATCAATAACAGATAAAGTATTATTTCCACCAGTTCCAGCAATAACAGGTACCCTTCCATGTGAAGTTTTTACAGCGCATTCAATTGCTTGTTTTTTTTCTTCCTTAGTCATACAAGAAGATTCTCCAGTAGTTCCGCAAACTACTAAAGCATCAATTCCATTTGCAATTTGGTTTTCTATTAGTCTTTCAAATTCAGTAATGTTTACTCCATTTTCATCAAAAGGAGTACAAAGAGCTGTTGCACAGCCTTTAAATAAAATTTTTTTCATATACAAATCACTCCTAAAAGAGTATATAAAAAAATATATAATTATATATTTTTGTCATCAATATTATATGATAAAAATATATAAAAAGAAATAGAAATTAAAAATAAAAAAAATATTGTAATATGAAAGCAGTTATGATATAGTAATATAAGAAAAATTAGGAGGTAAAGCATATGATAGCAATAGGTAGTGATCATGGTGGATATAAATTAAAGGAAGAAATAAAAAGGTATTTAGATGAAAAACAAATAGATTATAAAGATTTTGGAACGGTTTCAGAAGAAATGGTAGATTATCCTGAAATTGCAAAAAAAGTTGCAAAATCTATACAATCAAAAGAATGTGATAGAGGAATCTTAATATGTAGAAGTCGGATTCGGTATGGAAATTGTAGCAAATAAATTTAAATCAATTAGGTGCACTAATGTATCAAATGAGCAAGGGGCAAAATTTGCAAGATTACACAATGATTCAAATGTATTGGCATTAGGTGCAGATTACTTAAGTGTACATGATGCAATTTGTATATTAAGAATGTGGATTGCAACAGAATTTGAAGGTGGAAGACATTTAGATAGATTAAAAATGATTGAAGAAATAGAAAAAGAAAATATGAAATAGTCGTAGATTAAGGGAGGAAGCAACATGTGGGGAGATATAGCAATAGCCTTCTTACTTGCTTTTATTACAAGTTTCGTAATTACACCAAAAACAATAAAACTTGCAAAAAAAGTAGGGGCAGTAGATTCACCATTAGATGAAAGAAGAATTAATAAAACAGTTATGCCAAGATTAGGAGGATTAGCAGTTATAGCAGGATTTGTAATCTCTGTTATATACCTAATAATTATTATGAATATTGAAGGAAGCATAAATTTATTTGGTATAGAAAAATATGCAATGAAGCTTGGAGGCTTTTTTCTAGGAGCATTAATAATTAGCATAGTTTGCTATATAGATGACTTAAAAGATATTCCAGCACTTGTAAAATTGGCTGCTCAAATTATTGCTGCACTAATTGTAGTTGCATTTGGAGTAAAAATAGAACACATTAATATACCATTTTTGCAAACTAAACAGCTTAGTGAAACATTTTCAATTATTCTAACAGTAGGATGGATTGTAGGTATAACAAATGCAATAAATTTAATAGATGGATTAGATGGATTATCTGCAGGAATTTCACTAATATCATGTATTTCATTAATAATTATATTTTCGCTAAATGGTTCACCATTAATTGCAATTATTTTAATTGCTGCATTAGCAGGTTCGCTAACTGGATTTTTGCCATTTAATTTTAATCCAGCTAAAACTTTTATAGGAGATACAGGATCTAATTTTCTAGGATTTACTTTAGCCGTTGTATCAATATTGGGAATAGCAAAAACATATACTTTAATAGTAATTGTTGCACCACTTTTTGTACTTGCACTTCCTGTATTTGATACATTAATGGCAATATTTAGAAGAATTAAAAATGGTAAATCATTAAAAGCAGTAATTGAGCCAGATAATGGACACTTACATCATAGAATGTTAAAAAAGGGATTTACACAAAAACAAGCAGTACTTATACTTTATGGAATTAGTGCAACATTTGGAATGTTTACAATAATATTATTAGAAAGTGGAATATGGAAGGCTATATCTTTTGCATTGATTATAGTTGCAGTAATAGCACTTCGGATATAAAAATATATTTCAAGAACAAGAACAAGAAGAACAAAATAAAACATAAAAATAAAGGTACGGTGAAAACGTACCTTTACTGTTAAATTAAAAAGGAGGAGATAATATGTCAGAAAAAAAGAGAATGATTACAGGAGATAGACCAACAGGGAGATTACATATTGGACACTATTTTGGCTCTTTACAAAATAGAGTAAAAATGCAAGATGATTACGATTGTTATATACTAGTTGCAGATGTGCAAGCATTAACAGATAATTTTGAAAATCCAGAAAAGGTAAGAAAAAACGTAAGAGAAGTAGTAATGGATTATTTATCAGTAGGAATTGATCCTAAAAAAACAACCATATATATTCAATCTATGATTCCAGAAGTTGCTGAACTTACTGTATTTTATTCGAATTTAGTTACAATTGCAAGACTAGAGAGAAACCCTACAGTAAAAACAGAAATTGCACAAAAAAAGGAAATTTTTGGGGAAAGTGTTACATATGGATTTTTAGGTTACCCAGTAAGCCAAGCTGCAGATATTACAGCATTAGAAGGATCAATTGTACCAGTTGGAGAAGATCAATTACCACTTATTGAACAAACAAGGGAAATTGTAAGAAAATTTAATTCTATATATGGAGAAATATTAATAGAACCAGAAGCAGTATTGTCTAATACCAAAAGGATAAAAGGATTAGATGGAAACGAAAAAATGGGAAAATCTTTAGGAAATGCAATATATTTATCAGATTCAGAAGAAGAAATAACAAAAAAAGTAATGAGTGCAGTAACAGACCCAGGAAGAATAAAAAAAGATGATCCAGGAAATCCTAATATTTGCATGGTATCATATTATCATAATTTATTTAGTACAAAAGAAGAAGTAGAAGCTGTATGTAATGAGTGCAAAGCAGGAACAAGAGGATGTGTAGCCTGCAAAAAGCAACTTGCAAAAAATATTATAGACTATTTAGCGCCTATTCGTGAAAAAAGAAAATATTATGAAGAAAGGCCAGAATTAGTAGATAAAATATTAGAAGAAGGAACAAAAAAAGCAAGACAAACAGCAAAAGAAACTATGAAAAAAGTAAAAAAAGTAATGAAGCTTGACTATTTTGAATAAGGAGGAATACATGTTTACAGACTATGCAAAAATATTAATAAAATCTGGTGATGGCGGAAATGGTGCAATGACATTTAGAAGAGAAAAATATGTAGCAGCAGGAGGTCCAGATGGTGGAGATGGCGGACGTGGTGGAAGCATATATTTTACAGTAGATCCAGATGTAAATACTTTAATAGATTTTAGATTCAAAAAGAAATTTAAAGCACAAAATGGTGAAAATGGTAGTGGAAATCACTGTTATGGAAAAAGTGGAGAAGACCTTTATATTAAAGTTCCTTTAGGAACTATTGTAAAAGATGCAAAAACAGAAAAAGTAATTGTAGATTTATCAAAAAAAGGTCAAACAGAGCTTGTACTCCAAGGAGGAAAAGGAGGAAAAGGAAATGCACACTTTGCAACATCTACAAGACAAGCTCCTAGATTTGCACAAGATGGAGAAAAAGGAATAGAAAAAGAAATAATATTAGAATTAAAATTACTTGCAGATGTTGGATTAATTGGATATCCAAATGTGGGAAAATCAACATTTTTATCTAAAGTAACATCTGCTAAACCCAAAATTGCAAATTATCATTTTACAACAATAATACCAAATTTAGGAGTAGTAAAAACAGAATATGCAGATAGTTTTGTTATTGCAGATATTCCAGGAATAATAGAAGGTGCAAGTCAAGGGGTTGGCTTAGGTCTTCAATTTTTAAGACATATAGAAAGAACAAGATTACTATTACATTTTATAGATGTATCAGGATCAGAGCAAAGGAGTCCTAAAGAAGATTTCTATAAAATAAATGAAGAATTAAAGAAATATAGTGAAAAATTAAGTAAAAGAAAGCAAATAATTGTAGCAAACAAAATAGACTCTGCACAAGATGAAAAGCTATATAAAGAGCTAGAAGAAGTAGCCCAAAAAGAAAAAATGGAAATATTTAAGATATCGGCAGTAACACGGTGAAGGAATAGAAAATTTAATGAAATATATATCAAAAACATTAAAAACTTTACCAAAAGAAGATTTAATAAAAACAGAAGAAAAAATAGTATACACGTTAAATGAAGAAAAAAGTAATTTTAAAATAGAAATAATAGATGGGGAATATATAATAACAGGACCTGCAGTAGAAAGATTAATGGGAAGAATAAACATAGCAGACAACGAGTCAATGCATTACTTCCAAAAATCATTAAGAGAACTAGGAATAGAAGAAGAATTAAAGAAAAAAGGAATAAAAGAAGGAGACACTGTTAAAATATTGGAATGGGAATTTGAGTGGTATAACTAAAAATATAAAATTATAAAAGGCACAAAATAATGTGCCTTTTATAATACAAACATTACAAAAATATTACAAAACTATTGCAAATATTACAATATTATGGTATAATAATTATGTAAGTTGCAAAAGAAGGTGATTTTATGGGAATAATTACTATCCTATATATATTAATATTTATAATAGTTTCATTACTAGCATTTGCTGTTATGCAACTAAATTTAGCAGGAATAAAAGTAAAAGATTTTTGGACATTTATTGAAGCAAACCAAATGTTAGATAAATTATATGCATTTTCAAAAAGATGCGAAAAATTAAGTCCTCAAGAGCAAATTTTATTTTTAGGTGAAGCTGAAAAAATATTTGAAGCATTTGAAAAAGTACCAGATGCTTTATGGGAAGAAGAATATGAAAAATATGAAGAAGTCTTAAGCAGATATCAAAATATCAAAGTACTTAGATGGGCTTCAAACTAAACAATGTTTAACATAAAAAATTCTATATATAAATGAAATAGGTAGAAATATTAAAATTCTATCTATTTTATTGTTTTTCAACACTTTTATAAGGGGCAGTTATAAGTAAAAATTAATTTTTCACAATATAGACACAAATAATTATTATAATGTATAATAGTTATTGAAAGTGAGGTAAAAACATGCAAACAATTACAATTCTAATTGTAGATGATGAAGAGAGAATTAGAAAATTAATCAAAGACTTTTTTATTCAAAAAAACTATTCTATAATAGAAGCTAAAGATGGAGAAGATGCAATAAAAATATTTAATGAAAATAAAGAAAAAATAGACCTAATTTTATTAGATGTAATGATGCCAAAGCAAGATGGATGGTCTGTTTTAAGAAAAATAAGACAAGATTCAAAAGTACCAGTAGTAATGCTAACTGCAAGAGGTGAAGAACAAGATGAGTTATTTGGTTTTGAGCTTGGTGTTGATGAGTATATATCAAAACCTTTTAGTCCAAAAATTTTAGTAGCAAGAGTAGAAGCGCTTTTAAAAAGGATAAAAAAAGAAGAAAATGAAAAACAAGATATAAATGGAATTGTTATTGATGATAAAGGAAGAACAGTAACAGTAGATGGTAATTTAGTTGAATTTAGTTTAAGAGAATATGAATTATTTAAATATTTAGTTGATAATAAAGGTATTGCATTATCAAGAGATAAAATATTAAATAATGTATGGAATTACGATTATTATGGAGATTCAAGGACAATTGATAGTCACATAAAAAAGATAAGACATAAAATTGGAAAAAAAGGAAAGTATATTCAAACAATTAGAGGAATTGGATATAAATTTGAAGTAAAATAATTATACCTAAAAAGGAATGAAATAAAAAATGAAAATAAAATCAATTAGAATGAAACTATTTTTTACATTATGTATAACTTTAGTAATTATTGTTGTTTGTTTAATTTTAATTAATTCATTTGTACTAGAAAAATTTTATATGTATTCTAAACAAAAGAAGCTTCTGCTTGGATATGAAGTTGTAAATAATTATTATAAAGGAAATTCTCCAAATATTGATATAGAATCAGAGTTAGAAAAAATATCTATAAATAATGATTTTGATATTTTAATTAAAAGTGAAAAAAATGAAATATTGTATATTACAAATAAAGACTTTTCAAACAATATATCATTTCATGGAATTGTAAGTTTAAATAAAAATGAAACAAATATTATATATAAAAACGATAAATTGCAGATAATAAATGTAGATGATAACAAAAATGGTCTAAATTTTATAACATTAGAAGGAAAGTTAGATAATGGCTATTTATTATATATGAGACTTGCAGTAACATCTATTAAAGAAAGTGTAAAAATATCTAATGATTTTCTATGCCTTATGGGAGGAATTATCATTATAATTAGTGGAATCATAGTATCTATAATATCTAGACACTTTACAAAGCCAATTTCAGAAATAAGTGAAATTGCAGATAAGATGTCAAAACTTGATTTTAGCAAAAAATATATAGACAATGGAATAGATGATGAAATTGGAAAACTTGGTAAAAGCATTAACTTAATGTCAGATAAATTAGAAAAAACAATTACAAGATTAAGACAAAATAACATAGAGTTAGAAAGAGATATTGAAGAAAAATCAAAAATTGACGAAATGAGAAAACAGTTTATATCTGATGTATCTCATGAACTAAAAACACCAATTTCGTTAATTCAAGGTTATGCAGAAGGTTTAGTAGAAAATGTTACAAAAGATGAAGAAAACAAAAAATTTTATGCAGAAGTTATTTTAGATGAAGCAGAAAAAATGGACACACTTGTAAAAAGACTACTAGAATTAATGAAATTAGAATATGGTGAAAAGCAATTTGAAGATAAAGAATTTAATATTATAGAATTAATTCAAGAAGTTATTCGCAAGCAAAAAGTAGTTTTAGATGAAAAACAAATAAATGTTAAAATTGAAAATACCAAACCAATATATGTAAAAGCAGATGATTTTTATATAGAACAAGTTTTAACTAATTATCTTACAAATGCTATTAAAAACGTGCAAGAAGTAGATGGAAAAAAAGAAATTAATATTTTAATTCAAAAAAAGGAAGATAAAGTAAGAATAAAAGTAGCAAATACAGGAAAACAAATTCCAGAAGAAGATATCCCAAGAATTTGGAATAGATTTTATAAAATAGATGAATCAAGAAATAGGCAAGATGGCGGAACAGGAATAGGACTTGCAATTGTAAAAGCAATTATGAATAACTACCAAAATGAATATGGAGTAAATAATTTAGAAAATGGTGTAGAATTTTATTTTGAAGTGGATTTAAAATAAAATAAAAAGCTATCTTAAAAAATAAATAGAAAATTTATGATTTCTATTTATTTTTTTTATATTTTTATATATAATAGTACAAAAAAATAAGGAGAAGCAAATGGAAAAGGAAAAACAAACAAAAATTAAATTTCATATTTTAGCAATAGTATGTATTATTATATTTGGAATTGCGGTTACTCCAGTAACTTTGCAAAATGATACTTTTTATACAATAAAAATTGGTGAGCACATTATGCAAAATGGAATAGATATGCAAGATCCGTTTTCTTGGCATGAAGATTTGCCATATACATATCCACATTGGTTATATGATGTTGGAACATATATAGTGTATAATTTTTTTGGTATGACTGGAATTTATATCGCAACAGCTATTTTGAGCTGTATTTTAGGATTAGTAATATATGGCACATCTTGTAAGATTACAAAAAATAGATTAGTTTCTTTTGCAATGGCAATACTAGCTTTGTTTGGACTCAGATCATTTATTGCAGCTAGAGCACAACTAGTTACATTTATCTTATTTGTACTTGAAGTTTATTGTATTGAAATGTTTTTAGAAAAAAAGAAAATAAGGTATGGTGTAGGTTTAATTTTAATTTCAATTTTAATTGCAAATCTACATATAGCAGTATGGCCATTTTTCTTTGTAATTTTTATGCCATATATTGCAGAATATATTATTGCAAAAATTCAAGACTTTCATATTATAAATAAAATTCATTTAAAATATTTAGATGATAAAATAAAAAAGTATGAAAAAAAGAATAAACAAATAGAAAAAGAGAAAATAGAAAATCAAAAAGATATTGTAATGCAAAAATTTGAAAAATTTAAACAAAGACAAAAAGAAATAAAAGAAAACCCATATAAAATTAAAATAGAGAAAAAAACATGGGTAAAAGGCTTAATTTTAATTATGATTATTTGTGCTTTTACGGGTCTTTTAACACCTTTAGGTGATGCACCATATACATATCTTGTAAAAACAATGCAAGGAAATACAACAGAAAATATTAATGAACATCAACCAATTGTATTTGAAAATAATAAATATGCTTTAGTTGCAGTTGGATTATTTTTAGTTATACTAATTTTTACAGATATGAAAATTAGATTAAGAGATTTATTTATGATATCAGGATTACTTTTACTTATGATAAAATCACAAAGACAATTCTCGATATTTATAATAATTGGAATATTTATTTTAGGAAAACTTATTGCAGAATTATTTGAAAAATATGATAAAGAAGGAACCGATCAATTTATAGAACTGATGACAACTTGGATAGGAAAAATATTAACTACTTTGCTAATTATTTTAATTAGTTATTTAGTTGCAAAAGATAAATTCGATGATAAAATTGTAGATGATTCATCATATCCAGTAGAGGCTGCTGAATTTATAAAAAATAATTTGGACGTAGAAAATATAAGATTATATAATGAATATAATTATGGAAGTTATTTATTATTTCAAGATATTCCAGTATTTATTGATTCTAGAGCTGACCTATATGCACCAGAATTTAACATGCAAAATAAAGACATATTTAGCGATTTTATGAATATATCAAGTGTAAATAGCTATTACGAAGATTTATTTGAAAAATATAATTTTACACATATTATGATGTATAAAAATGCAAGATTAAACATTTTTATATCAAGGGATGAAAATTATAAAGAGATATATAGTGATAACAATTTTATAATATACGAAAGAAATACAGATAAAGTAAATGGAGGAGCAAAAGATGAAAATCAATAAAAAATATTTTGCAATTATTATCTTTATACTTCTACTAATTGCACTTGACCAAATAAGTAAGTTTTATGCATTAAAAAAAAATGAAGCTGAAATTATCCCTTCATTTATCAAAATAGAAAATGTAAATAACGAAGGTATTGAAGATAAAGCAAAAGATAAAAGTATAGTTATGAACAGTATTACAAATTTAGTTATAATTGGAGTAATTGTTCGTTTTATGGTACTACAAAGTAAAAAAATAACCAAAAGTCAATATGCATTTTTATCACTAATTATAGCAGGTGGATTAAGTAATTTAATAGATACACTTTTAAGAGGATATGTAATTTATTTTATTAAGATAGGTCAGAAATTACCAAATATAAATCTTGCAAGCATCTATATTATTATAGGTTGGGTTATGATAGTAGCATATTTTACAAAATATAGTTATAATGAGTTAAAAGAAAGGAAAAAGAATGCAAACAAAGATAAATGAATACACAATTACAAACGAATTAGCAAATCAAAGATTAGATAAAATAGTAACTATTCTTGATAATCAGTTATCAAGAATGGAAGGACAAAGATTAATAGATGAAGGAAATGTATTAGTAAACGAAAAAAAGCAAAAACCATCTTATAAGGTAATGTATAAAGATAAAATTACAATACAAAAAAGACCACCAAATGAAATAGGAATAATAGCACAAGAAATACCCATTGATATTATTTACGAAGATGATGAGATTATTGTAGTTAATAAACCCAAGGGGATGGTTGTTCACCCAGCAAATGGAAATTTAGATGGAACACTTGTAAATGCTATTATGGCAATTTGCAAAGAAAGCTTATCTGGAATTGGTGGAAAATTAAGACCTGGTATTATACATAGGTTAGATAAAGACACATCTGGAATTTTAATTATAGCAAAAAATGATAATGCACACATCAAAATTAGTAACCAAATTCAAAATAGAGAAACTAAAAAAATATATTTAGCATTAGTTAGAGGAAATGTAAAAGAAAAAGAAGCAACTATTAATATGCCAATAGGAAGAAGTACAAAAGATAGAAAAAAAATGGCTGTAAATAGAAATGGAAAAGAGGCTATCACTCATTTTAAAGTTTTAGAAAGATTTAATGGTTATACATTATTAGAAGTAAAAATAGATACTGGAAGAACCCATCAAATACGTGTCCATTTATCTGAAATAGGCTATCCTATAGTAGGAGATGAAGTTTATTCAAATGGAAAAAATCCATTTGGAGTAAAAGGACAATGTTTGCATGCAAAATCTATTTACTTTATGCACCCTACAACACATGAAATGATGTATTTAGAAGCTAAATTACCGAAATATTTTGAAGATTTATTAACCAAATTAAGACAAGAATTTAAAATTTTCAATAACTAATGTAAAAATATAAAATATTTCGATATTTTTGCGAGCGCACCAAAGGGGACCGCCGAGGGCTGTTCGAGCAAAGCGAGTTACAGCGAAGGTAGAGAGAGCATCGAGTAAAAATAAAAGAAATATTTTTATATTTTTACATTAATCAGAACTAGTATTATTTAATTAATTTATAATAAGGAGAATTAATGGAAGAAATAAGATTACAAAAATACTTAGCAAATCTTGGTATCGCATCAAGAAGAAAATGTGAAGAATATATAATAGAAGGTAAAGTACAAGTAAATAACAAAATAATAACAACATTAGGAACAAAAATAAATCCAGATATAGACGAAATATTATTTGACGGAAAAAAAGTAAAAAATGAAAAAAAACTTGTATATATTTTATTAAATAAACCTATTGGATATGTCACAACAGTAAAAGATCAATTTGGAAGACAAACAGTTCTAGATTTATTAAAAGATGTTAAAGAAAAAGTTTTACCAGTAGGAAGATTAGATATGTATACATCTGGCGCTTTAATTTTAACAAACGATGGTGATTTTATATACAAAGTTACACATCCAAAACATCAAATTAAAAAAACATATACTGTAACATTAAAGGGTATTGTTAAACAAAATGAAATTAATATGCTAAAAAATGGAGTAGAAATAGAAGATTATATAACAAAACCTGCAGAAGTTAAAATTTTAAAAATGGATAAAGAAAAACAAATAACTAGGTTAGAAATTACAATACACGAAGGGAAAAATAGACAAGTAAGAAAAATGTGTGAAGCAATTAACAAAAATGTTTTAGCACTTCATAGAAGTAAAATAGGAAATCTTGGAGTAAAAGATTTAAAAATAGGAAATTACAGGTATTTAAAAAAAGAAGAATTAAATAAAATAGGAAAAATATAAACAAAAAAGTGGTATTGCTACACTATTCTTTAAATTTACACTAATTTATGTAAATACTAGACTTTTTTTAGCTTATATGATATAATTCAAAAAATAAAAAAATGCTAAATAATTTTAGAAGGCAAAAATAAATTATTTATGCCTTAAGGAAGGAATGATAAAAAGTGATAGAGGATAACCAAATTGAAGCAAAAAATTCACCATTTGCAATGAGACAAGGAGAAGTTAAAACATTTGATGGTAAAGATAGATATGTATCTATGAATCAAATTATCCACAAAATTAATATGGGACATATTAATGATTTACATTTTAAAATTTTAGAAATCGTAAATGAATTTGAATTTATAACATCAAGACAACTATGCCAAATTTTAGATTGGAAAAAAATTGAATATAAAACACAAGACAAATTAAATAATAAATTAGAGCAACTTGTAAAATCAAAAATTTTAACAAGATACTATTTTTCTTCAGAAGAAGGAAAGGGAATTTACAGAATTTACTGTTTAGAAAAAATGGGAAAATATTTACTTAATTCTAGAGGTATAGAATGTAAATGGCAACCAACAGATAATACAAAACCAGTTGCAATGATAAAGAAAAGATTAGCTGGAAATCAAGCAATAATAGCATATATTAGAAAAGTTAAAGCATTTGATTCATATACAGTAAAACCTGCACTTCAAGCAAAAACATTAGGAAAAGTTTTTAAACCAACAGCAGGTAGTGTAAAATTAACTAAAAATAATAAATCAATTGTATTTTTATTTGAAGCAGTAAGAAGAGAAGATGACTGGGAGAAAAAACTAGTAGAAAAAATGAAATTATATAAAGATTTTTATGAAAATTTTCAAGCAATGGATTCAGGATTTATGACAATGCCTCAATTAATATTTATTTGTGAAGATGATAAACATTGTGCAGAAACTTTTAAAACTATAATAACAAACAAACTAGAAATTTCAAATATAAAACTACTATTTACAACAGATTTAAAGCAAAACGAAGAATCACTCGTAAAAACATTAATTGAATTTAAACTAGACGAGGCAACTAATAAATACAAAATAGAAGAGGTAGAATTAAAATTATTAGAAAGCAAATAAAGCAAAATAAAACAAGGTATATTTTTACCTTGTTTTATTTTGCTTTATTTGAAATATTAAATAAGTGATACACAAAAAGATAATTTATTATCCTAAGTTAAAATAAAAATGTATAGTAAAAGAAAAAATGATTCATCCTAAACTTAAGGAGGAAAAAATATGAAGGTTGGTTGGATAAAGGCAAAAAAAGACAATAAAAGTTTTAAGATATGGAAAAATTTAGGATTAGATGTATATGAAATAGAAGAATTAGATAAAGTAGATAATATAATTTCAGAATTAATAAAAGAAGACTACCATACATTAGTAATATCAAATGAAGTTGCAGGATTTTCAGAAGATATTATTAAACTATATAAAAATATGGATAATGTAAATATTATCATAACTCCTAATAATAAATATTAAATGAAAACATATATATAATTATTGGAGGTAAAATTGAACGATTTAATTTATAAGCAATTAAGCAAAAAAATATTAATGCAAAAAGATAAAAATTATCAATATGTTTTTTTATGTATAGGAACAGAAAAAGTAGTAGGAGATTTATATGGTCCACTTGTAGGTCAAAAATTGTATGAAAATTTTTTAAAAAAGCAAAAAAGCAATGTAGTAGTATATGGCAAAATAGGTGAAAATGTCGTATATTCCAATATAAAAAGCAAAATAGAAAAGATAAATTCAATTCATAACAATCCATATATTATTGCAATAGATTCTGCAATATCTGAAGAAAAGAATATTGGTAAAATTATAGTAAGTAGTAAAAAAATAAAAATAGGAGAAGCTATACGGAAAAAAAGAATATGAACTTGGAAATATATCTATTAAAGCAATTGTTGGAAAAAAACAAAATACAAATATTGAAAGTTATAAAGAATTAAAATATGCATCATATTCACTTGTAGAAAATTTAGCAAACGAAACAGTAAAAGGAATTTTAAAATTAGAAGTATAAAATAAGAAATAATTGGAAAAAATTTAAATAATAAATTTTTTCTAGGAGGAATACATATGGATAAATCAAATATGAAAAATATGGTAGTGCTTAAAGATTTGCCATCTAATATAGTAGAAGAAGCAATTGTAGTGCTAAAAAGTAATAGAAAAATAAATAAGATAATTCAAAGTAAAAATAAAAAAATAGAAAAAACAGTGCAAATAAAAAATAAAGAAGATAAGCAGTATATTGTAAAAGAAGCAGAAATGATAATTTCAAATTATATAAATGAAATAGAAAATCCGAAAATAACCAATAAAGGACAAAAAAACTTACAAAAAAAATATAATAGACTAAAAAGAATAAATAGGTATCTTGCTTTTTTTGCATTTATCAGTTTTATAGCGTATTTAATTAAATAATAAAAAATCTAGTGAAAACTCACTAGATTTTTTTATATAATAGAAAATTAAAAATAAAAGAAATTCATAAAATAAAAAAATAAAGAATATAGTTAAATAAAAATAAAAACTAGAGGTGTAAAAAATGGAAAGAGCATTAACATATGAAGAAAAAATAAGAAAAGCAGAAGAAATTTATGCAAGAAGAAATAAAAATGGTTTATCACATAACATAGCAACTGTTAATATAAGGGAAAACAAGAAAAAATCAGTATTAAAAAAAATGGTATTACAAATGCTAATATGTCTTGGAATGTATTTAATATTTTACTTAATACAAACAACTGATTATGTGTTTTCAGAAAATGTAAGAGGAAGTACAAAACAAATATTATCTTATGATGTTGATTTAAAAGATCTTTATAATACAATAAGCCAATATATAAATAGCCTAATAAATAATAATAGTAATACACAAGAAAATAATATGGAAGAGCAAAATCAAGATAATATAGAAGAGCAAAATTTGGTAGAAGAAAATAATCAAGTTCAAATGGAAGTTCAACAAGAAACAGATGAGCAAATACAAGAAGAAAATAAAACAAATGTAGAAGATACAAACAATCAAGAAGTAAATACAACGCTTAGTCAAATGGAAATAGATGCAAACCAAATAAAACAAAATTATTCTTTAATAATACCTGTAAATGGAGTAATATCTTCAGAATTTGGAGAAAGAGAAGTAAATAATGCATTAATTACACCAGAACATTATGGTATTGATATAGCAGCAAATGAAGGAACACAAATTATAGCAAGTATGGAAGGAGATGTAATAGTATCTTCTACATCTGCAACTTATCGGAAACTTTATAAAAATAAAAAATAATAATGTAACAACAATTTATGCACATTGTAATACTTTACTTGTAAAAGAAGGGGAAAAAGTAGGACAAGGACAACAAATTGCAACAGTAGGGCATACAGGGGATGCCACAGGATCACATTTACATTTTGAAATTAGGCTAGATGATAGACCAATAAATCCGAGATATATTTTGCAATTTTCATAAATATAATAAACTTAAAAGTATAGGAAAGGATGAATATAAGTGAATCTTAAAATAAATTTTAAGATAATATTTGTTATTATTTTATTTTACTTAAGCAAGCAAATAGAAATATATGGTTTAATAATGCTATTTGCTTGTATTCACGAATTAGGACATATAATATCAGGAATTATACTAGGACTAAAACCAAAAAGAGTAGAATTAATGCCACTAGGACTGGCAGTATCTTTTAAAGTAGATGCAAATAACTATAATAAAAAAATTGGAAAAGGAAGTTTATTACATATAAAAAAAATGATAATTGCAATAGCAGGTCCACTAACGAATTTTGTTTTAGCATTTATCTTTTGTAAAATAAACTTTTTACCAATAAAAAACATACAAGAAGATATTGTATATATAAACTTATTAATAGGAATATTTAACCTACTTCCAATTTATCCAATGGATGGAGGAAGAATATTAAAAGAAATATTACATATAAAAATGGGTTCAAAACAATCTGTTATACACACAAATGAAATATCAAATATATGTATTATAGTACTTACAGCTCTTGCAAGCATTGCAATATACTATTTTAAAAACGTATCCATTTTACTTATTATTGTATATTTGTGGATTTTAGTAATAATGGAAAATAAAAAATATAAAATGCAAATGAGAATATATAATGCAATAGAAAAATAATGTAGGGGCAGACGCCTTAAGTCTGCCCAAATTCCACAAAGGAATACAATAAACGTAGGGGCACGGGGCACCGAGGCTGTTGAAAAAATCAATTTATGTTAATGATATATTTAAAAAAATCACTCAAAAT
>CANRMR010000023.1 GCA_947631785.1 uncultured Clostridia bacterium
TCATAATCATTATCTCTTTTCTCATAATCTTCTTCTTTTATTTTTTCAATTTCTTCTAATAATTCGATTACCTTATCATATTTGTAATATACATTGTTAGATAATTTTTCATCTTTTACATGAATATAATCAGCTTTTTGAAAAATTTTTAATATATTTATTAAATCTATTAAATTGTCCATTGAATACACTCCTATTTTTCATATTATGATTTAAACTTCTATTTCTTCCTGCTCTTCTAGTTCATTAATATCTATATATTCTTTGTCATTTAATATCTCTTTATCTAGTTTTATATCCCAATCCTTTACATTTAAAGAATTTCCCATCCAACCGATTTCAAAATGAATGAATATATCTTTGTAATGTATTGCAACATTATGCGTATATATTTTATTTTTCCAAACTATATCTTCACTTAATTTATACAAAATTTCATTATCTTCAGTATTATCCAAATCTATTTCATCATGAATTTTTTTTGCAATATCAAAAGCTAATTCGCTTATAGTACAACACCAATAGCTTTTTCTCATAATGTCATCTATACACGCATAATATAAATCATGTACACTAAAACCATATTTATCTATAAATTCCTCATCATTTATATTTAAACTCATAATTCTTCCTCTTCTTCATTTTTCTCGTATTCTTCTGTTTCTTCATAATCTTTAAAATACACTTTTTTGAATTTCTTAATTCTGCTTAATGAATCATCCATCAAATCCTTTACATTTTCAAAATTTTCTTCTATGTCAAGCATACAACCTAATAAATCAGAATAATCAATATTGCTAATAGGCTTGTCTAACCAATTTGAATTATTATAAATAGACATTTTATAATCAATATGTTTTATATTATGTTGTTTGGTATATATAAAATTTTCAAAGACTTGCTTTAATAGTTTTTTTACATCTGTTTTACCATTTTCAATATTATTTTCATTATCTTTTTCTTTTTCAAAAATTTCATCTTCATTTATTTTAGAATTCATAGTTCTTCTTCCTCCTCTATACTCCCACTATATCTTGGATCATCGTAAGCATCACAAATATGTGCTATTTCTTGCCAGTCTTCAGGATCAATAAGTTTTCTCATTTCAACTTCATATCCTATTTTATCCATTATTTTATTTAAGTCAGCTGTAAAATTAATTAATATATCTGGTGTAATGTCAGGTCTTGTATTACAAAACCAAAAGTTACATTGATCTGTATTTCCAATTAAAATTATGCTATTATCAATAGAATTGTATATTATCCAATCTTCCCATTTGCTATCTGTATTTTTAGCACATAAAGAAATACCACTTTTATTATTTCTTGTTTTGAAATTATATTTTTTGGCTAATTTTTTAAAATCTATAATTATTTCATTAGCCAAGTCCATTTCCATATCTATATTTCTTCCTCACTTTCTTCTTCATTTTCTTGTTTTGGGAATCTTTCATCTATTGAAGAACTTATGGTATTAACTAAAATATTGAAAAAAGATTCATCATTTAAAACATTTTCAGTAATTTTTTTAACATCTTTTATATCAAACTTAATATTTCTACCATCTTCATTTTCATTTGCTCTCTCAAATTTTTCTAATTCAATTATTTTGTCTTTTTTTGTCCATATTTTATAAAACAAATAATTTCCAGTTTTATAGTTTTTAATTTCATAAACTAATTTTTTAATTCCAATATTTTCAAAGCTCTCAACACTTATATTGTTTTCTTGAAAATATTTTTTATATTTCTTTATTTCTTTTTCTATTTCATTTTTGCTTAGATCTCCTTTTAAAATAGAAATATGTTCATACATCATAATTCATCTTCCTCTTCTTTCTCAAAAAAATACTCTTTTGGCAAATCATTAACATATTCTTCTAGCAATTGATCTCCTTCTATCAAGCTACATGTATATTGCCAATCTACTGTTTCAAATACATCTTCGACCATAGTTTCTATTAATGTTTCTGGTACTTTATCTACATTTACTCCACATTGTACTAAATAATGAACTACTACTTCTTCAATACCATCATAAGAAATACCAGTATCTCCAAACTTTCCTTCATCATATTCTGAAATATAACAAGTACCCTCTCTTTTATAAAAATTTTCATAATTTTTATAAATCCACCCTTGTCTAAAATAATCTTTTCTTACCGTACCATCTTCTAAGATTTTTCCAATTTCTTGACACATTACTTTTTCAATAAATTCTTTTATTTCTTTTTCATTTTCTTTATTACTTGTAATTATGGTATTTACTTTTTTCAGTTCATCTTCTTTTTTTATAAATACATCTATTTGTATCATTTCATTTTTATACTTTTCACTTATAGCAAAATTTGGATTATCTTGGTCAATATACTTGCAATAAAAATCTCTTACTTTAAACATATTATTGTTCATTTTCTTCTTCCTCTTCTAAGTTATTATCTCTATTGATCGTTTTTTCAATTTCATTCAAATTATATTTATCCCAAACATAGTTCATTACATCTTCATACATATCACCTGCATAAGTGCCTGTTTCTCCAATAAATTCTTCATACTCTACATTCCAATCTATAAGTAACTTAACTAATTTGTCATTTGTTAATTCATATAATTTATTTAATGCTTGTTTATCATTTTCTTCCATAAATAAATCAACTATATTTTCTAATATTTTATTTTGTTCTTTTGAAGTAATAAATAATATTTCTCCATTTACTTCTTTCAATAATTTTCCTAAATCGTGCATATCGCATAATGTTTCATATATTCTATCTTCTGACATTAGATAAACAACATCAGAAAAATTTTCTTCCTTTTTTAGCATATCAATTTCTTCTTTAGGATAATCCCAACAATCTTTATTATAAAATTCACTATTTTTTAATTTTTCTAAATTACCTTTTATCATTAACATGATTTTTCTCCTTATTTATCTTTATTTATTTTTTTAAATTGCAACAATCATTTTTATTATAATTAATGTGTTCTTTCCAAAAATTATAATGTTCTGTTACATCTTCACAAATTGACATTTCTTTAAAATTTTTGATATTACTAATCATTCTTATTTTTTCTTCTAGTGGCAAATGATAATAATTACTTTGTTTTAGTGTAAATTTTGAATAATCAATATCAAGCCATCGTTTTATAAAAGTATTTACTCTCAAAAACTCCACAATAATTTTATCGCACTTTATCTCGTTTAACTTTTGGTAATCAATCCATTCTTCTATAAATGGTGATAATCTTAATTGAACATCAAATCCTAATTTTTGCAATTTTTCTACTGCTTTTATTCTTTGGCTAGCAACACTTGATTTTTCATATTTTTTAGAAATCTCATCTGATGTTGATGTAATACTAATTTGAATATAAGCTAAATCTCGATCCAATATATTTATATATTCATCTTTTGCAATTAAACTTGATTTAGTAACAATTAAATATCCTATTTTGTATTTATTTAATAATTGTATTGTTTTATATGTGTTTCTATATTTTAATTCGCAAGGTTGCATACAATCAGTCATACCGCCTAATCTTAAAATTGTTCCTGGTTCTATTTTCTTTAATTTGTTTTCTATTGCCATTAAATTTGCTACCTTTGGTTCTTGTGGATTCCACAACTTTCTAAAATCTAATAATGATTTTGCATAGCAATATGAACAATCATGACTACAGCCACATCCGTATGTATCTAGTCTAGTTGAATACAAACATTTTCCTCCTTCATTTCCTCCTACTTTTTTATAAAAACTTTTAAACTCTTCGCTTCGGCTAAATTCCTTTCTTATTAAAATTTGGTTGCGAAGGTAGGTACTGCCCCTACATCATTGGCAAAGCAAACCAACTATGTTCTTTACACCACATCGCTAAAAATAAAAAGACCTTCAGAACTCCAACGAATTCTGTCAGTCTTTGATATTATTATTATATATGGTGATTATTATATATTCAATTCCTTTTTATTTCCCTATTTTCTATGTAGATTCTGGCTCATACTCTTCTTCATAGTACATTTCGTAAAATTCTTTATATAAATCTTCTGTAATATATTTTTCTCTAAAAGATGTATCTAATATTTCATACTGATTTATAGCATCATAGTCATAAGGATATTTTTCTTTTGCTTCTTCTAAAAATAGTTTTGCTTTCTTATATTGTTTTATATCATCTTCAGTTATATTATACTTAACATCATTTTTTTCATTGAATTTTTTATCTTCAGAAAGTTTTTGTATTGCTTCATGCCATTTTACAATATCCTGATATTTAATAATCTGACCTACTCTTACTATTTCATCTATTATTTTACTATTTGGATATTCTTCTTTTAATGATACATATGAAGTATATTTTCCACTTTTATCTCCTGAGCCTTCATATTCTTGAAGAAAATAAATCAAATTATCTTTTTCTATTTTATCATCTTCTTTTATAATAGCTTGTATATATAATTTGTATTTTTCTTTCTTCACCTGGTACTGTTCTTCTTTGTATTTTACAGTTTCAAGTTCATTTATTTTACTAAGTTCTCTTACATCTTTTTTATTGACTCTTTCAGCTTCTTCTAAATTCAATGTATATTGAATATTTCGTGTATCAACACTTTTTAAATATAATTTTGTATCTTTTAATTTTACAATATATTCTTTTCTTGAATTATTACTACTCATAATTATTCCTCCAATTCTTCTGTTTCATCCTGTGCAATATTATTTTCATCTTCATCAAGCTTTCTGGATAATATCTCTATATTTCCTGAACTCTTATTATAAAAATCTTTTAGCTTTGATTTCATAACATCTTCCAATTCCTCTTTATTTTTTATATCTTTTATACTTACCTCAACTGGTATTGCTTTTAAATTTATAAAATTTTCATCGAAATTTTCTTGACCATGAATACTAAAAGTTAATTGGAATTTATTATCATATACTCCCAAACATGCACTAATATGAGCGTTTCTATTCTCTACAATTGCTAAATCATGTACTTTTTCATAATCTAAATCTTCAATACTTTTCTCCTTTAATTCCTCAAAAGTATGTCCATTGCAAAAATTAAATTCATAATTTATTTTAAATTCACTATTAAAATCAGTATAACAACTTTCTGTTGCATTACCATCTATCATTGAGATTATGTTTTTAACATATATTTCTTCATCTTGTTCTCCAAATATATTAACAAACTTTTCTTTGTTATCATTTATAAAGTCTGTAATTCCAACAGTAAGAGTATTTCCATTCATTGACTTTACAATTAAATTTTCTGATAAATGTTTTATAAACTTTTCATAATTATCTTTTGGTTTTTCAATATAATAAAATGTTGTTGAATAATCATATTCTTCATCACATATTGTACATTCTTGTTCTTTATCTTCATAATATTTTGGCTTTATAATATCATCTAAAATATTTTCTTTTTCAATCTCTTCTTTAAAATATTTTTTATTTAAAGAATCCTCTCCTGTTGTATAATCTAAATTACTAAAAGCATAAGTATAATATTGTTTGTTTTTCAATAATTTTTCTTTATCCTGACTTAATCGTTTTAGCATAAATTCTATTTGATTCTTTCTTAGCTCCATACACTTTAAATCAAAATCTTTTAAACTATTTGTTTTTAAAATTAAATCATCTAAAATACCATCTTTATATCCTGTTATCAAACACTTTATCCAATTATATCCTACTCTTCTTTTATCCCATGATTTTAATTTATCTTTCTCATAAATCGTTTGGCATTTTTTTGTTTCGTTATTATATTTTCCATTCTTTATTGTACATATTACTTTTCTCACTCTATCAATAGTAAGATATTCCAAGTCATTTATTCCTCTAAATATAAAATATTTATATTTCATTTCATTCATAATTTTTTTCCTTCTTTCTAAATATAAAATAAATAGTAAGGAGTTATATATTCCCCTTACTATCTTTTATCTATATTATATTTGCAACTATTACATCTTGATTTGTTTTTTCTTCTATTGAATATTTAACATCAAGTATAGGAAATTTTGTATCAATTATAACAATGACTATTTTTTTGTATTTTCTGAATTTTTCATTAACTTTAACTCTTTTCTACATACCTGTTCTAGGTAGTTTCTTTATAGTTAATTTTTTTTCATAACTTTTTGTTGTCCATTCATCTTTATCCTCTAATTGTACATCAAAAAAAGTTCCTGTTAATGAAACATGGTTTGTCCAAACATCATCACCTTTAACTGTAGCTTTTACTTTAGCAAACATAAAAGGTGTTGTTTCTGCTTTAAAGTTTGCAGGTACTGTACCAAATTCCATTTTAAAGTTTGTAATGTATTCACCTTCTTTTAGGTCAATACTTTCAAAGTCAATGTAATTATTTACTTTTGAACTTAAATTTTCCTTGTAAAGTATATAATCTTCAGAAAGATTAGTTTTATAAAATACATTAATATTTACATCATCTGAATAAATTCCTGTGAACAATTTTGTCACATCTATATACTCATAAGGAAGATCATCTATTAGAGTAAAATTATCTATTGATACATTAGAATTATTAGCAACAATATTGAAATCATATCTTATTTCATCATTAGGTTGAGCTTGAATAATTCCTGTTTTTTCAACATCTAATTCTGTTTTTACTGGTTCATCTTCAAAGTCGAAATGCACAGCTTGTCCATTTTTAGTTATTTCAAAATAATAAACTTCTTTATCAAGTAAATAGAATTCATTCGGAGCTTCAATTTCATAAATTCTGTACTTTCCTTCTTTTAAAAGAACTTTTTCCTCAATAGTTCCGTTTTCATTTGTTTTTAAATCTGCAATTACTTCTCCAGTTGTATCATTTTCTAATCTATATACTGCATTTGCAATATAAGCACCTTTTTTCTCTCCTGTATATTGGTTATCATCAGAAGTAGTTTTAGTAAAATCAAAGAATCCACCAATTTCAACTTCATCTGTAATATCTATTGTAACTTTCTGTCCATTTTCAGTAATTTCAATTAATTCTGGCTCTTCATTAATCTTATAAAATTCTGGTGCTTCTACCTCCCAAAGATAATATTTGCCTTTGTTCAACATAATATCTTCAGAAAATTGTCCATTTTTATCTGTTACCAAAGTTAATAAAACATTTCCTTTTTCATCTCTTAATTCAAATTTAACTCCTTCGATTGCCTCTCCCTTTTTTCCACCTGTCCAATAATTATCTTCTAATGATGTTTTATTTACATTTACAAATCCTGCTTCTTCTGGTTCATCTGTAAAATCAAAATTAAATTCTTGTTCATTTTCTTCAACTGTAAAATATACTTCTTCTTCATTTAATTTCCATTTTTCAGGACAATATGTTTCCTTTATAAAATAGCTGCCTTCTTTTAACAATACTGTTTCGCTATCTCCTTTTTCATTTGTTGTTAATGTTACAATTTCATTTCCATCTAAATCGTAAATAGTATATTTTGCATTTCCAATTGGTTCACCTTTATTTACATTTAACCAATAGTTTGTATCAGATGCAGTTTTATGAACTTTTACTTTTCCTGCTGTTTCTGGTATTTCTGTTAAATCTATTATTATGCTTTCTTCATTTTTATCAATTTCAAAATATCTTTCTTCATCATTTAATTTCCATCCTTCTGGACTTGATATTTCATAAATTTTATATTTTCCTAATAATAATTCTAAATTATCAGTAGTAAAATCTTTTTCTACAATTTTTCCCTCTTTATTAGTTGTTACATCAACATACCAACCATCGACAGTTAGCGATTCAATCCTATATGTTGCATTTGGTACACCTTCTCCTTCTATTGTTTCTGTCCACAAATTATTGTCTCCTGCTTTTTTGAAGATATTTACATATCCACCTTCTACAGAACGATTCTTAACTTCTAATTCTATTTTTTGCTCATTTTCTTCTACTGTAAATTCATATTTAGTAGTATCTAATTGGAAGTATGGTGCTGGTTCGATTTCCTGCATATAGTAATCTCCCAATTCTAACTTATATTTTTCAAAAATTACGCCGTTTTCATCACTTTTATTTTTAGTTACTAAAGTTCCATCTGATTTATATATTCCATAAGTAGCTCCTGCAACAGAATCTCCTACTTTATGACCTGTCCATACATTATTTAAACTTGCTTTTTTATTTGCAGAAAAGAAGCCACCTTTAACAACATCTTCATTTACATTTACTGTAACATTATTTCCCATATATGCTATTGTAAATGAATATACATTGCTATCTTCTATAAAATAATTAGGACTAGCAGTTTCCTGAATAGTATAACTACCTACTGGTAAAGTAACATTTATATTACCATTATTATCGGTTTTAACTTCTTTAACTTCTTCACCATTGCTTTTCTTAATTGTATAAGTAGCATTAGGAACACCTTGTCCTTTTAATGTTCCTGTCCAAATATTATTATCTGTTGAAACTTTATAAAAAGTTAATTGTCCTTCTGCTTTTATATTCAACTTTCCTATTCCCTCTGAATCTCCAAAAGGATCAAATGTAACTGCATAATCCTGCATACCAGGAATTCTTGATTTTCCATAAAATATTGGATATGTCTTACATTTTGCCTGTACTGCTATAGTAACATCAACATCTGATGTTATTGCTGTTTTTGGTATCATAATTTGAAATTCTTCGCCACTACCAAATGTATTTTTTTCATTTCCAGATAAATCTGTTACTTTTGCCCCTGATGGTAAACCTGCTGTACTTGTTATAGTGTATTGAGAACATTCAACTGCTGTTGTAACATTATATTTTTGTACATAGTATTCACCATTTTCTGTTATATTGTCACTCTTGTTTACTTTAACTCCTGCATTGGCAGGTGTTTCATTTCCATTTCTAGCATTATTTACTAATCTTACAATTGCATTTGCAATAGCTGTTCCTCTGGCATCTCCTCCTCTATAACGAGTTGAAGGATTATATCCATATAATATACAATATACTGCTTGTTTTGTTGCAACAAAAGCATCCATTTCATTTTCTACTCCTATATCTGCTGGACTTTTATATGGATAACTATTTTTTATAACTCTCCAAATTTGTACATTGTCTAAAACAGAATTAATATCTACTGTATAAGCATCATATTCTCCAACTCCTGGCAAATCACTATTCAAACAGTATGCAGGATATTCTTTACCATTATAATTATATGTAACCATAGTACAAATTACATAAGACCATGTTTTACCATTTTTTAAATATTGTAAATGTAACCCACAATTACCTTTTTCTTGAATATAGGCTTCATTAATATCTGTACTTGCAAATGATACAAGTTGTAATAAATTTGGTAAAATCGTAAGTAAAATTAATAAACTACATATTAGTTTTTTTCCTAGTTTTTTTGTTTGTTTCATTATCTTAACCTCCTATTGTTTCTTCAATTTCTTCTTGAATTAAATCTTGAAAAGAAATTTGTTCTTTTTCCAAATATTCAAATAGGTTGTTGTATATTAAACTAGTTGAATGATTTTCCTTTATGTAACCATTAAACTGTTTTAATTCTTCATTAGATAAATTAGTTATATATTTACCTATTTCACCTTTATTAAACTCGTTCAATGGTATTTTCCAAAGTGAATTATTTCCATATATCTCATCATTTAGCACCACTAATTCAACTTGTTTAATATAATTTTTGTTTAATTCAATACATTTATTATAATTATCTATCAATAGTTCAGATATTTTAGAACTATCATTACATGCTTTAAACAATTCATCTGGATTGTCTTCTAATACAGAAATCCACGATTTTAAATAATTCGTATGATCTATTTTATTTTTACCTTTTAAATCTATATTTAAGTCTGACTCTAAAAATATTGCTCCTAGCTCTGCTCTTAATTCCTCTTTAGCATAATCAATTGAACCAAATCTGTTTTCAATTTTTCTATTTAATCTTGTTGAATGACCTGTTGAATGTGCCATTTCATGAAAAAGTGTCGCTAAAAAGGATTCTTCTGATTTAAAATATTTTCTTAATGGCAAAACAATTTTATCTTCAGATGGTGAATAAAAAGATTTTTCCTGTGCTAATTCATTTATAGGACATTCACTACTCTTTATAAAATTATCTGCTATTTCTAATATGGTTGTATTAGATAATTTTTCTTTTTTTAGTTCTGGCATACCTTCAATTTGATTAGCATTAAACAATATAAAATAATTTACAATTGGTACTTTTCGTTCCATAATTATTTTCTCTTCTTTTCCTTCTTCATTTTTTACTGTTTTTTCTTCAGTCCATATCCACTTTTCACATAATGTACCTTTTTCCTCTTTTTTGATTTTCCAACCATTTTCAGTTGCTTGAAGAAATGTTACCCATCTTGGATCTGTATAACCTTTTCTTATTGCCTGAAATGCTAATCTAAATCTGTTACTACCTTGATATTTAGCTTTTGTTACAGGATTCTGTGGTCTAATTGCCTCTTTATTCCATCTATCTTCTGAAAAAATATATCCCTTTTTCATATTTTCGATAATATCTTTGACTATTTCTCTCCTACTTTTGTCAACGATTTCTCTAGCTGATGGCACTTTTAATCCTCCTTATCATCATGAATTAAGTCTTTTTCAGATACAATATTTTTTTCATTTATCATATCTTCTTTAAACTCACATTTTTCTTTCATTCCAATTCTCCCTTCTATACAAAATTAAAAAGTCGGCATCAAAGTATATAAATACTTATCTGTCGACTTTTCATAATACTATTATATTTCCTTTATTTTATATATTCAATTCCACTTTTTTTCCCTTTTTTCTACAACTATAATATATAACATTCGGTCCATCTATACTCTCCATTTACATAGTAATCTCTAGCATATACTCTTATTTGCCCAAATTTATAAACTATAGAATTTTTTATTCTGTTTTCTGTAAAAGTAAATTGATTTGTTAAATTTGTAATACTTTCATCTATAGTAACAGTATATCCGTATTGTTTCATATAATCTGATTCATTAGCTTTTATAACTGCTATCATCTTTTGAGCCATTGCATCATTATATTTAAAAGTTTCCTCTTTTTTAGTTTCTGTATTTTTTTCTTGTACACTTGGTGTAGATTGATTAGTTACACTATTACTATTTTCATTTGTATTATTTTTGCTGTTATCTACAGATGGTACATCTACTTTTGGTTGTTCTGTTATTACAGGTTGAGAAGGATTTTCAGTTTTATTATTACTATTATTAGTTGCTGTTGTTTGTTTCGTAGTTTTATTTACTTCTTTTTTAATTGCTTTTTCTTGTTCAATTTGTTTTGTATCTTCTTTAGTAATTTGTTCTGTTGTTTGTATTGTTTCATTCTGAGTTTGTATTTCTTCTTTTACTTCATTAGATACAGTTTCAATTTCTTCATCTTGTTTTTCTAAACCTACAACAATTGTATTTTCATTTTGAATTTCTGTTTTTTGTGATTCAGAACATTCAATTTGAGTATTTTCTTCAGCTTTTAAAAATTTACTTTTAATTACTATAATTGATGAAATAATTATAATAATTATAATTAGGATAACAACTCCTTTTAATATTTTATTTGATTTGTCTTTCATCGACATCGCCTCCTTTGACTAAATTATTCTGAAATTCCTTCTTAGTGGAAACAAATGCAAAACGGAAAAAGTGTCAAGGTTAGGCGACAGCCTATTCATTTTAACCTTGACACTTTTTTTGTTTTGCGTAAACTAACAACGGAAGGAATTTAGGAATAAGTCAAATTCTATTGATTTTTTATAATTCTTCTTGATTTATTTGTTCAAGTGAACTATTCATTTCTTGTATTTGTTGATATTTTTCATATCCATAATTTTCAATTTGTTCTTTATTTGTAATTAAAGTTGCTATTCCTCCAAATGCTTGTACTATAAATCCATTTTTCTTGGCTATATCCATAATTTCATCCCATTTTTCATCATGTTTTTTAGCCAATTCATCTAAATCATCTTTATCCATACCTTCCTACCTTTCTGTTGCAATAACACATAGTCTTTTTTGTCTTTGATTAGCAATACATGTTATCATCGTTAATTGATTATTTTCAGTTGAGTTTAAAACTGATAAATCAGTTTCTTCAATTTCTTTTATTTCAGAAACATAATATTTCTTTTCTTCATATCTTGTAATATATGATACTTCTGCTCCTTTTTCTACATTTTTTAGATTTTCAAAGAAATTTTGATTATATCCTCTATTATGAGCAGCTAAACACACATTTCCTGTTAAATAAGCACTTTCTTTAAAATGTCCTATTGCTGTTTTTAAAATACTTAATTCTGTTCCATCTTTTATTGGAGCATTTAATCCAATACTATCAATTTTTAAATAACCAATTACATTTTCTTCATCTATTGTTAATGTATCTACAGTTTTTATATCTATTTTTTCTTCTGGTGTTAAATTATTATTATCTTGATTTCTATGACTAAAAAATAGATATATATTTAT
Source organism: uncultured Clostridia bacterium (assembly GCA_947631785.1). GTDB lineage: Bacteria > Bacillota > Clostridia > TANB77 > CAG-508 > CANRMR01. The sequence goes on from CANRMR010000023.1 coordinate 12,499, forward strand.
TGCAACTATACTAATTAATAAAATTATTAGTATGGTTAATATTATACTAGTAGATTTCTTCTTCATCTTCCTCCTCCTGCTCTTCAATTACTTCTTCTAATCTATCAATAATCATACTATTATCCATTTTGCTATAAGATTGTTCATCTTTGTTCCATAAAATTCCTATAAGCAAATCTTGACTTATACCTTCTTTTAAATCTTCAATTAATAGATTATTGTTTTTTATTGCTTCATCGTAGTTTTCAGTTAAACCATTGCTTTTTTTTATATATTCATTTTCTTCCATTAAATATAAGAGTATTGCTTTAGTTTTTCCTATAACTATTCCTTGATCAATTATAATTACATTTGATTCTTTATTAAAATATTCTGTTTTAGATACATTATCAAATAAACTTTCTATGTACTCAAATTCTTCCATGCCATATTTATTTAGAGTTCTAAAATCTTCATATCCATAAACACATTGTAAAATATCTCTATTATTTGCTTTTTCCAATGATGTTAGTGTAACTTTTTTATTTTCGTATGCTTTAGCAATTTCATCAGCTACTTTACTTTCACTAATATGTTCTTCATCTTTTAACCAAACATCTCTTATAATATTTAAAAGTTTTTCTTTCGTTTCTAAATCTATTTTCTTTATAAATGTATCTATAGAATTTAAAATTGAAAAATCAGATAAATGATTTTTTTGAATAGGTGTTAATTCTTCATATTCTGCTACTGCAATACTATATACATTTTTCCATTTATCTTTTCTATCCATATTTGAAAATTCATTTTTCAAATCATCTATATTCGTTTTTATAAATTCTTCATAGTTTTTATTAGTAGAAACCATATACTTGTCCACCATAAATTCTACAAACTCATTAAATATTTTTACTCCATCCTGGTTTTCTGTGATTACTGGAGGAAATTTATCTATTATATTTCCATATTCGCTTTGCATAGTACCTAATATATATGCAAATTCTGTAACATATTCTTGCTTATATTGGTTCATTCTCATTTTCCTCCTCTTCTTCATTATTAAGATAATTTACACATTGTTCTAAATTATCAAAGTCTTCCATGTATAAATCACCACTTGTATTGTCTATTCCTAAAAACATTCCATTTTCTTCAAATATAAATAATCCTTTGTATTTCAATGGAAATTGTTTCTCATTATTATGGATTTCTAACATTTCATCAAGTTCTTGTCTTGTAATTTTTTTTATTCTATCTATATCTAAATACTTAATATTTTCTATTTCCTTTTCTAATCCATCTATAAACTCTTTTAAATTATTGTTATCAACTATGACTTCATATTTTTGCATATATTTAGAATTAAAACCTGAAACATCAATATGTTCTTTTAACTTTTCATATATCGCATCTTTATCATCTTGACTTAAAGCTTTGATGTCATTTACATTTTTATTTATAAAATCTCTTATTAATTCTCTTGTTGTTATTCTAAAATTTGAAGCATATTTTTCGTATCTTTCTTTAATTTCAAATACAAATAGTTTTAGATATTCTTTTTCTATTTTCTTAGATATATCCACATCTTCATAATAACAAGGACAATAATCAAGTGAAAATACCATATCAAAAGAATATTCATTATTACTGCTATCTATATAAACATCCATAACTCTTGGATCTATTTCTATTTCTTTTAATATTTCTTCTTTATTATCTTCTATAAATTTACAATCTTCATAATACTCAAAATACATACAATAATTAAATTCAGTACAATCTTCTAACGAATCTTCAACAATTTTATTAGCATAATATTTTATTGCTTCTTTTTTAGTCATCTTTACTAATTGAATTTCTTCATTCATTATTTTTAATCCTTTGCTATTCTATTTCCTGTTCTTGTTCTATTGTTTTACTATTTTCCATTTCAGCTTCTTTTTCTTTTGTAAGAGCTATTTTTTCAAAATATTTATCAGCATAATTTGGATTATTATTTATTTCTCTTTCATAATAACTAATATTATTTCTTTCTTCTGGTAAATCTTTTATTTTTTTATATTCATCTCTCATTGCATAGGCCTCTTCAGGTGTCATAGGTGTCGTTACTGCTATTCCATCTTGTTTCGTAAACTTAATAGAACATTCCAATTCCATTTTTCCATCTATTTCAGTTTCCTTTAGACAATAAAATGAGTTTTCTTTTATATCTTCAATACTTGTAATTATACTTTTATTACCATATCCTTCTAATGTTTGTTTTAATCTTGCAATTTTATCGTTTAAATTTCTAAATCTTAATTGAGCAGGTGCATTTTCAGGTCTATTACTTTGCTCTTTTTCTGGTTCATTTTGTCTTCTCCATGCAGGTGGTTCAACTTTTCCATATATAACTCTATTTACAAAATATAAAAAATTCCTATCAGATTTTGATAAACATTCCTTTTCTTTGTTTTCATCTAATATTTGTCTTATTTCATCTTTAAGAGGTTCTAATCTTTTAATACTCCATCCTCTTTCATATTCTCCTACAAAACCTTTTAATTTTTCTACTAATTCTTTAATTCTGTCACTATGTTCAGGTATATTTTGATTATTTTCTGTTGATACTACTTCCACAACTTCTTCAATATTCTCTTCCTTTACTTGATTATTATTTTTATTATTCTTAGACATAACAAAATTCCTCCTTTTAAATCAGCGTTTCAATATATGGGGTATTAACATATATTGGTTTCTTTATTTTTCCTATTTGAATATAGATTGTTTTATCTTTTATTTTTCTATATAAACTTTTTGTCATCCTTATACTGTAAATATTGCTACTAGTTTTATATTGATATTTAGTAATATCTATAACTTTATTTTTTTCATTAATTCTAAATTTTCCTATTAACTTATGTCCATTATCAGTCTTGTTGTAGATTTTTATATTTGAACCTAATAGTATTATTAAAGATAAAAGTCCTATTCCTAATCCACTAATAATAATTGGTAATATATCTTGGTGTTTTTCTTCTACAATAACTGGTTCTTCTTTTTCTTTTATAGGTTGATATAATATTGAATAATCATAAATTGTATCTATTTTTTCTACACTTCCTGAGTATGTAACAGTTACTTCGTATTTATTAGGATTTTTCTTTGTTAAAACTGTTTGATATAACATCGTACCTTTGTATGTTACTGGTACTGACTGATTATCAATAGTTTCTGAATTTTCTGGTTGCCAATCTACATTGATTAAATAGTATGTAATATTATTTATTTGTTTTTCTTTTGCAATTTCATTTAAGTCATTTTGAGAATATCCTTCAAAATCAATCTTCTTTTCATCAATTTCTTCATAACTACCTTGACTTATTGTCCTTATATCTATATTAGTTATTGGCAATTCTCCCCTGTATTTTTCATCTTCATAAAGAAATGTTTCTCCAAAGTAACTTTTTATTTTGTCTTCTTTATTTGTATTTAAGACTGCTGTACTTTGTTTTGTTTCTGTTCTAATGTTACTTTCTGATTTTTCTCTTTCAACTGATGCTACTTCATACATTTTTTCATCAATTTGAATATCTTTTGTATAATTCTCCAACATTATATTTTCTTCTGATTGACTTGCTTCAACGACTTTTACTATACCATTTGAATATTCAGTTATTCCCTTTTCTGTATATGCGTTTACCTGACATCCAGAAAATAATAATGTTAATGCACTTAATAAAAAAACTTTTTTTACATTCACAAAGTTCCCTCCTTATATATAAATTTTTGCAAGAAAAAAAGTGCCTACTTTTTGTAAGCACTTCTTTTTACAGTAACATTATATTCCTGTATTATCATCTATTCAATTCCGTTTTTTTTCCCTTTTTTCTATTTTTACCTTTCATGCTATAAAATTTATATAACTTCTTTTTTATGATTTAAGTGTATTCCAATATGTCCAATTTCTAATATAATTACTGATATAAGAATAGATTTTTACCATAAATACTTAATAATAAAAATGCAATTATAGGTAATGTAACAACTGCAACTTGGATTCCTAATAAACTACTATACATATATTTCATTGTTTTATTACTTTTTTAATATCTAATCCAATATATTTCATATAAAACCATTACCAAAAAAGCAATCAATAATATAATAGTCCAACTAGATATTTTATTTATATTAAAATCACTAAATATTAATGATAAATCAGGTGATATTAAATAAATTAATTTTAACTGATCTAATTTCAAAAATTTATTAACATTATCCTTTGACACATTAGAAATATCAAAATTACTTTTTCCATTCTTTTTAATAAAATTAAACATATATTTATCTCCATAAAAAAATTGACTAATTTTATATAAAGTAATATTGAATATTCTCTTGTGAATTGAATATTTTGTCCTTAGCGTGTTACTTTGAATTTCAACAGACAATTTCTGGGATTATTATACACCATTTTCTATGAAATTTATGTCGAATTGTGTTGTTGAAAAAATAAGATATGAAAACCTAAAATAGAAGTTCAATAAAATCAACACTTTCCGAATGTTAATCCACCAATTGCGGTGGGTGAATAATTAAACCACTTTGCTATATAATTTTTTGTTGATAAATTATAGAATGATGTATGGAGGAATATATGGATTATACTAAGGTTAAAGGAAGGATTAACCCTAATCCATTAAAAGAAATTAAAAACCAACTTAAAGACAAATAAAAAAACAGAGATTCCACCTATAATATAATAGAAATCTCTTTTATTCTTTCTCTTTTTTTACAAATTCTGAGAAGTCATTTAATAATACATTGGCAGATACATTTAACATTTCAGCTATAGCACAAAGTTCATAATCTGCTACAGTTCTTTTACCAGCCTCTATATCATAAATTACTTGTCTATAATATTCTATGTAAAATCTAATTTAAAACCTAATACTTTCTATTTATATTTTTCATTTAGCTTATTTATCACGGCTTCTATAATTTTTTTAGGACCAGGTTTTACATAATAATAATATCCTAAATACTGTATTAACTTTTGTTCCTCACATTCGCAAACCATAACATCTGTTGAATTAATAATATTACATCTTATATTTTGAATTGATTTATGATATTTTTTTGAAATAATTGGATATACTTGTTTTTTTAAATTATCTCCGTTATCTATTCCATTCATATATAATATATATATTGCTTCAATTAAATATTTCGTCCCATAATAGTTAGGACTATATCCCAAATATTTTAATTCATTTTTAATATCTTCTCTTATATTCCTTATATTTTCTATTATTTTCATTATATTATTATTCAATTCATTTATACTACTTGTCTTATAAATACAAGGAATATTATCCTTTTCTATTTTAGAATCTTCTTTAGACATATTAAAAATAACAATATCTTTATATTCTAGCAAATATTTTTCTAAACTATTTTTCAAATTGAAATCAAGCAGTATTATATCAAAGTAATATTTATTAACATCATTCTTTATTTCATTTTCCGAAGTAATAAATGCACTAATTCTCATATTATCATAACTGCTCAAAAGACTAATTAATTTTTTTATATAATTTATATCTGTATCTATTAGCAAAATATTTATCACTTTTTTTCCTCCATATCTTTTTTCACTTATTAGATACTTGTATAATGTTCACTAGGATGCAAATTATATTTTTTATTTTAATCTTTTTTATACTTTTTTATCTTTTTTATCTTTTTATTATTTTTTATTAAAAGTTATTATAATACTACTACATTGCAAAATATTCATATTAGCAATGTCTATCTAATTATTTACGCTAGTTGTAGCAAATTAATTTGATAGAAAAATTTTATAGGAAAATGATTTCTAAAAGCAATTACAACTCTCACAACTTATAGGAGGTAAGCTTATGAAAACTTTTAAACGGAGTATGGTAGCACTTCTGTCTTGTATGATGGTAGTCGTGTCAAGCACCACAACTGTAGCATTTGCTACTAATGGAATCAATGATGTTGATGGGTCTTTCGTAGTAGAAGAACTCTCTACAACATCCACATCAAAAGTGGACAACACTTTTACAATGGGTTCTTATCACAGAGGCGGAGATAGAACCTACCCAACAAGCGAACTTTATGTTAGAGCTGTTGTAACTGATGTCAATGGCAATTCCGTGGACAACAATGTTGTCATTAGTCTCCATGATTACAATGGTAATGTAACTTACTGGAATGTTCTTTCAGGTGGTATGTCTGCAAGAAGATTTTCAATTGTTCCTGGACGTGTGTACTATTTCGAGTACTATCGCAATGGTACTGCTCGTGACCTCAAAATTCACATGATTATTGAATCTGTGTAATTCTATCTTAAATCATTTTCCTATGAAAAAAGAGTGATAGTTGGCTTCAACTACCACTCTTAATTTTATTTATATAATTTTATATATGTATCTTTTTCTTTATTATACTTAATATACAATGTTAGATTATTAGGTAAATTATATATTCCATAATCATACTTTAAATTAATACTATTATTATCCTCATAAAAAAAGATAGAAGTATTTTTTATCTCTTTATTGTTCTCGTCCAATAATTTTATATTCTCTGATTCACTAATGACTGATATATCAAATTGATTCTTAAAATTAATATCAATAACCAGATTAGTTATATTAATAGTATTTGACACTTCTAATAAATTACTATCATACTCGGTTTTATAATAATTATTTTCAGTTATAGTTTTATACAAATTTAAATCAACTATAATATTCCAATTTCCTTGTATTCTTATAATTTCATTATTTTGATATATATCTATTGAAGAGATTTTAATTTCTACATTCTTATATTTTTCTATTGAATCTGTTTTAAATAGAAGTGATTTATAATACTTATTATCTTTAAATTCTATATCATTTATTATTTCTAGCGAATTTAAATCCTTATTAGTATTTTTTTCTTCTTCATTTATTTTAACAATATTATTATTTTCTAGAACTTCAAAATCTACCAATTCAATATTATCTATATTATTCATATTAATACAATCAAATACCAATGATATATCCAAAATTCCATTATCTCTAACAATATTGTTTACTTTTATTCCTATATCATTATCATATACAAAATCCATATCAATATTTTGAATATATCCATTTTCAACTGCTGCTTCTATTCCTGGTGTAGAATTAGTAAATATTGTCTTAAAGAAATCAACTATCTCTTTAGCAAATACTACACCTGTAGAAACTATTCCTAATGATAATATAATTATAGCAACTCGTTTAAATTTACTAAATAATTTATTTGGTTTTATTCTATTTATTGCCTCATTAATAGCTTTATTAACATATAAAGGAACTTCGTTATCGTTTTTGGCAAACTCAAAAAGCTCTTTTTCAAAATCATCATTTGCTTTATTTATCATATTCTACACCTCCTTTCGAAATCATTTTATATATTTTTTCTTTTCCTCTTTTTAATCTACTTTTAACATTGCTAATATTTTCATTTAAAATTTTAGATATTTCTGTTGTATCATATTCTGCATAAAAGTATAATATAAATACCATTCGTTCATCATAATTCAAAGTTTCTAATAACTTTTTAAAATCCATTTTATCTTCAACTTCTCTTAACGAATTATCATAATTTTCATAATATGATACTATCTGTATTTTTTCTATTAATTTTAATTGTTTAGAGTTTTTATTATATATTTTATTACATTCATTAATTAAAATCTTAATAATCCACGTTTGAAAATATTCATTATGTTTTAATTTTTTCAAATGTTTGTAGGCATAAAATATTGTTTCATTAATTGCATCATAAATATCATCTTCATTATCTAATCTTGCTCTAGCTAATCTATATAATACATTTTTTATATTATCTATTAATTCTTCATATGCTTTAATATCTCCATTTTTTGCTTTAGTTAATAATTCTTCTTGCACTTTTTCACCTCTTTATTATAAATTAAAAAGTATATAAGCCATATACTTTGCTTACATACCTCTATAATATTAGTTTTTATTTATAATCAATATTTCTATGAGAATTATCTTTATAATTCAAAGTATCTCTCAAAATATCATTAGGAGTAACATTTAAAGCATTACATAATTTTATTAAGGTTAATAAAGAAGGTAAAAATTTTCCTCTTTCAATATTTGAAATCGTATCTACTGAAATATCAGCTAATTCTGCCAATTCTTCTTGACTCATTTTTATTGCATTTCTTGTACTTCTTAAATTAGTAGATATATTTATAAGTAATTTTTCTTCTTCTTTATTTTTCGGTGTCAATGTTTTATACCTCCATATACTAATCAAAGTCAGTATATCAGTATAATTCATTATTTTACACCGAACATCTTCCGAGCAGGCAAAAATATTCATTTTAAAGAGGGTGCCTAAAAAGGCACCCTCGCACAACAGAGAATAAAGTTTTATATTATAGGATTGTCAAACTCAAAAATGTCTTTATCTAGCGAAGCCTTCGTAAATATAGCCAGTCTTTAATGTTCCATTGCTTGTAGCATACTCAATGAAATACCAGTTATGAAACTGTAGACTATACTTTGCTAACAAAGTAACCGTTTCAGGTTTATTATTTGTAGCAATCTCTCCAACTCTGGCATATTTCTCACCAGGTCCAGCATAAACTACCTTATAACCACTTTGTATGCTTTGATTAGGATTAACATCATTAGAACTAGCTGGATATGAATGGAATGCCTTACCAACAGTCGAGAAACTAATATTCGACGATTGACACCAGCCACGTTTTCTTCCAGATAATGTATTATATTCAATGTATACCCAACCATTATCAACAGCAAGAACTACAACTGTTTCACCAGCACTTACCGAACCAACTGTTTGATATGAATTAGTGTTAGTGCCATACCAAACATTAGTAGAAGATGTAACAGTACCAGGACTAGCGTTGCTACTATTGAACACCACAAACTCTCTTGCAATGAATCCAGTACGACCTGAACTATTTGTAGATGTGCTGTAATTAACCTTAAGATACCCTTGCCCATTACTAGTAGTTCCACTAGATAAAACAGTGAAACCTTCCTGAGCAAAAATCTTACCACCATTACGTATTGTGAGATCAGCATCATCATAAACCACAAGCTCATTATCCATACTGATTCCCCAACCGTTAGAACCTTCTTCAGTCGCAGTCACCGTTGCTTTATTCTCACTAGTTGCAAAAGCACTAGCAACAGGAATCAAGCCCATTAATAACGTCATAGAAATAAATGTAGCAAGAAACCGAAACATACGAGTCTTAAAATTTTTCATAAAATCAAACCTCCATTTTTCTTCTCTGTTGTGCTTACCTTAAATCACTTCAATAGAAATGATACCAGTAACAAAATATAGTTGATGAATTTCTTCAAACAACTATATTTATAATAACATATTATAAATCTTTATTATGAAAAGATAAAAAAGATAAAAAGTTTAAAATAATCAAATCAAAGTACAAACATCAAAACTTTGTTTAAACTTCAAATTATTTCACTACTCAATTCAAATAACAATTTATTAATTTTATCATAAAAAATATCCTCCATTCTATAATAATTCATTATTTCATAGGAAGATATTTTTTATTATTTTTCTAAATTATTTTATTAATTATTTTTCATAAAATGAACATATCCAACAAACACCAACATATTCACCATTATCTTGTTTTAAATGCAAAATATATTCCGTTTCATCATCAAGAGAAATCCCACCCTTATGCTTTGTAATTAAAACACCACTTTCAAAATGTCCATAAGACTCACTAGGATTATTAACATTTTCAAAATATTCGTAAGTAGAATAAATATTATTGTAGTATATAACATCTAAAAATGTTATACAATCATTAACAAATTTAACTACCCTTATTTTAGCTTCTTCACCATTTTCGGTTTTTCTTATAAATTCATCTAAATTTGCCTCATTATTAGACAATAAATATGTTTTCATTTTCTCTTCATCATATTGTGTAACTATATATCCATCTTTGATTGCGTCCTCTGGTTTGTAGTCATCTCTATTTACTAGATCCTGTATAGGAACAAACCCATTCGAATCTAATGGAAACGATTTTATTATAACATTATCTTTTTTTAATTTTTTAGAAATCTCTGTTGAAATAATTCTATCTTTTATCGTAGATTCACCATTTCCTTTATTTTCTTCTTTTTCATAATCTCTTACCATATCAATATACAAATTATCATTATCAATATATATATCAGAAATAGTTTCATATCCAAATATCCTAATTACTAAAATAGCATTATTTTCAAAGTCTGTTTCATCTACTTCTATTAAATCATTACATTCTCCTTTAAAATCCAAATATTCATCATAAGTTTGCAAAAAGCTGTAGTAATACCCATTTCCAGATTCGTTCCACAAACCATTATTGTCAAATATTTTTGTATTATAATCATTACTAATTCTTTGATTAATTTCTTTATTATTTTTTGAAATCTCATTATAAGCAAATGTAGTTATACTAATACATAAGACTGCTATTATCGCTACTATTGGAAATTTTCTATAAGTATTATTATTCAAATTATCAAATTTTTCATCAATATTTTTTTCTTTAGAATACTTTTCATATATTTCTTTTTTATATAATTCTTCATCAAACATAGTTTTCTTCCTCCTTTTCTAATAATTCTCTTAGCTTTTTTCTTCCTCTAAATATGTAATTTGTTACTTGTATTACACTCTTTCCTAAAATTCTAGAAATTTCTTTATAACTTAACCCCTCAATATCTGCTAAATAAACAGCTTTACCATATTCGGCTTTTAATCGCATAAGTAAGTTAATTATATTTTTCTGCTCAATATTTCTAAATACTATATCTTCAATTTCTCCAAGTAGATCATCTTGACAAAGATACTTCTCATCAAACTCTAATATTTTATTTTTTTCTCTTTTTAAATAATTTAAAGCTCTACATCTACTTATCATAAATAAATAGCTTTTCAAAGAATATTTAGCTTTGATATTTTGCTTTTTTGATAATATATAAACAAAAACATCTTGACTTAAATCTTTGGC
>CANRMR010000024.1 GCA_947631785.1 uncultured Clostridia bacterium
ATTATTGTAGATGGTTTTGTTTTCTTTTTATTATTATTTTTTTTAGATGTTAATGTAATATTATTTTCAATACCTAATTTGCTCAAAAAACTCTTTTTAGAATTATTGGTGTTTTGACTTTGTTTTTCTGTATTGTCTTTCATATTTAATAATTCTTTCTTTTTCTTTTCAAATTCTTCCTGCGTTATTATATTTTTATCTAATAATTCTTTTAATTTTATTATCTCATCTACATTAGACATATATTATTTCTCCTTTTACTATAAATTTAATAATTCTTTCTTTTTTTCATTAAATTTTTCTTGACTTATTATTCCATCATCTAACAATTTTTTATACTTTAATAATTCGTCTGTCGTTGAAGTTTGTAAATCATTAGTTAAAGTGTTTCCATAAGCTTTTGTTAGCTTTTCAAAAACAAGAGTAGCTTGTATTCTATCTCCTCCCATTAGACCTTTACTACCTGATGAAGCCGTACTTATAGTATGTAAACGATAACCTTTTTTTGCTTGTGTGTTTATTACATTTTCCAATTCAGTTAAATTACCTGACCCTGTTCCCAAAAATTTTTCTTTTAGTATAACTTGTAAAACGACATATTCCATATATAATTCTCCTTATTTGATAATATTTTCTAATCTTTCTATTAATTGTTGCTTTAATTTATAAATATCTGAAACATATTCTATTTCATATCGAATCTCTTTTTTATCCTTATCTGGTATTATTAAAAATTTAACATTTTCTTTTAAAAATACTCTACAAATCCATTTTGTTACTTTATTATCATATAATATGCCAAAATAACTAGTTGTATCTTTATAATATATTTGTTTTGGATTAATTGCTTCTGAAAGAATTGCTTTTACAATATAATAACTTTCCAATTCTTCTTTAGTTGTAACAATATCATCTGCTTCTGTTATTTCTTCTGTTTCATTATCTATTTCGGTAGGATTATTTAGAGCAGTTTGTAATCTTTGATTAATTAGTGTATTTATATAATGATTTATAGATTTTTTTAATATTGGTCTATACTTATCTATTATATTTTGTGTTTTAACTCCATCATATACTCCTTTATTTAAAATTAATTTTATAAAATCATCTGATGGATTATCAAATTCTTCTGATAATATTTTTTCAATAGAACTAGCATATTTTAAATTAGAAGCAGAACTCATAATTGTATCAATGTCAAAGTTTTCTTTACAAAATTTTTTTATTTCAACAATATCACTATCTTTTAAGTTTAATAAATCAATTTCTAAAAATGGTGCAATATCCATTTTATTAGCCTCTTCCAAATCTGTATAAAACTTATAAATTATACCATTCGTTAATATTCCTATTTTAGCTGTAGTAGTCCCAAAATATCTAAATAGTTGAGAACCATGTTTTTGTAAATTTTCATTTATTGATTTTGCTTCAATTAAAATTGTAACTTGATTATTTATAGTAATAGCATAATCAACTTTTTCTCCTTTTTTTATTCCAACATCTGCAATATATTCTGGTGTAAATTCTAATGGATTAAATACATCATATCCTAATAAACTAAAAAATGGCATTATTAATGATGTTTTTGTTGCTTCTTCGGTGGTAATAGACTTTTGTAGTTTTTTTACTCGTCTTGAAAAATCTCTGACTTTTTCTTCAAATTCCATAATTCCCTCCTTGTACAATTTTTGTTTAGTATATCATATATGACCTTAAAAATCAATATCATTTTTTAAAGGTTTAATTAGATAGTACAAAATGGTTATACTATATAAGGGTGATAAAATGAAAGTAGAGAAATTTGAAAAATTTAAACCAGAAAATTATAAAAATGTAGATATAAAATTTACATTAAGATTACCAGAACAGTTACATCAAGAAATAGCAACTTATTCAAACAAACATAATATTTCTATGAATACTCTAATTCTTAATTGTATAGAATATGCAATGGCTAATAAAGAGGATTAAGATATGGTAATAAATTATTCTTCTATTTCCTAACCCTCTATAATTATATTTGCTAAAAATCTTAAATCTTCAATATCCATATGTTCAAAAAAATCTCTATCTAAAGTTTCTTCATCATAATATTTTTTGTTTGGTAAATTAATATTTATTGGGTGTCCTAATATATTTTCATATGTACTAATTAGCTCTTTTATATGTTCTTCCACATTAATATATTCTGAAGGATATAAAGTTTCTAATTCTATTATTCTATTTTTTATTTTTTTATCTATCATCATTTATCCTCTTTTCTATGTTATTTAATTTTTCTATTATTTCTGTTTGTTCTCTTATTTTTAAACTGTAATCTAATATTGTTTTGCATGCATTTAGTTTTACAGAATTTGCACATTTTTCATCTTCTAATATACTTATAATAGTATCAGTTGCTTTTACTGATGCATATTCTAGTTTTTTTAAACTTTTCTCAATATATTTTTTTCGTATTCTGTTTATTTCTTCTGATATTCCGCTTCTTTAAATAATTATAAGCTGTAGGCTCACTTATATTTGCTATTTCAGCTAAAACTTTGTGATAAAGAAACCATACAAAAAGAATATATAGAAAATATTGTAATTAATGAAACTAAAAAGGTTTTAACAGATAAAAATATTGAAAAAATAGCAAAAGAAGTTGTTAAACTATGTAAACAACAAAGTAATACTGAAACTTTAAAATATTTAAAAAAGCAATTAAAGAAAATAGATAATGAAATTACAAATTTATTACAGGTTTTAGAAAGTGGAAAAATATCAGACTTAATTATAAATAGAATTGAAGAAAAGAAAACAGAAAAAGAAAATATAGAAAAACAAATAACAATTGAAGAAATGAAAACTCCTAATTTAACTATTGAAAAAGTAAAGAAATTTTTAGAGCATTTTAGAAGCGGAGATTATAATGATATAAAGTATCGAAAAAGTCTAATAAATGTCTTTGTAAACAAGATTATTGTATATGAAGATAAATTGACTATCCTGTATAATTTACAAGATAGTCAATCTAATGTTTTGTATAATACTACTATGGTGAGCCAGGAGGGGTTCGAACCCCCGACCCCAGGCTTAGAAGGCCTGTGCTCTATCCAACTGAGCTACTGACCCATTAACTTAAATGCATATATAATAATACCATATCTATAATTAATTGTCAAGAAAAAATGCGGACTTTTTATATGAAGTTTATTTCTTATATATATATATTAATTTACAAAAAACAAGAAAGTGAAGGTATTACCTTCACTTTTTCGTTTTTTCTCTTCATTTCATAATATTTTTATATCTAACAATAGAAACTGTTGCAACTGCTGCTACTACAACAATAGCAATTATAACATATGGATATATTCCTGTCTTTGGCAATGTATTAGAAGAAACTATTGTATTGTCTTTTTTATTTGTATTTACTAAATTATTCGTAGTTGTTGAATTATTAGTTCCAGCTTGATTACCATTAACTGTGTTATTAGTTGGTGTAATTATAGAGCTTCCTATTGTAACAGATGCATTTGAAATATTTAACACTGCATCATCATTTGCTGTATCAGCAGTTTTTATATCTTTTATTGTTACTGTTGTACTTTTTGCTGTTATACCTTGTTTTACTTTTAATTTTAAAGTAAATATACCTCCTGAAGTACTACCATTAGATGTTCCAGCAAACATATTATTAGCTGTATTTAGCTCTGTACTCCATCCATTCATATCTACTTTACTACTTGCAGTAATTGGCTCAAAGATATTTGTATCATATTCTATAGTACCTTGCAAAGCTTTAATTCCAGCTTCCATTCCTGTAACTGATGCAAGTTGAAAAGTTAATGTAATTTCATCTCCTGCAACTAAACTTGTTTTATCTGCTGATAATCTAACTGTGGCTGTGCTTGCAGCATATACTATAACAGACATTGCTATAATTAAGATAAGTGTTACTAATGCAATTGTTTTCTTCATTGGTTTCCCTCCTCGATTTCTTATTATTTTATATTATAATCCTATCATAACAGAATTTTTTCTGCAATACTTTTTTAATAATTTTTTTCTTTTTTTGTAGAAATTTTGTAAAAAAAATAGATTAAAAACATTTCAATTTTTAATTTATCCTTTTTTTGAAATTTTTATTCATTTTTTAATATTTTTTTATATCAAAAATTATATAGAATTATAATATATATTTTTTATTCTTCGAAGAATCGGGCGATTAAAATCGCCCCTACACAAATTAAGATTAATTTTTATAGTTATATTTGATATATACCATAACAAAAAAGCAGGCATTTGCCTACTTTTTTGTTTTTTTGATTAAAACTTAATCATTCCAATAATGTATTTTACTATTTTTGATAAGTCTGATATGTTTGCATCTTTATCATAATTTACATCTGCTGCCCTTTCTTGTATGTCTTCTAATTCTACTTCTTGTATTATTAGTCGTTTTAATCTTGATAAATCACTTATTGCACATTCTCCATCTTTGTCTATATCTCCTGTTACTATTAGCCTATATTCTTTGTCTTTTACTTTTAATATATCACCTGTTTTTATTAGCTCTTCTTCTTTTATGTCTTCTGCTTTTTCATCTTTTTCTCTTACTACTATATAGTCTAAGTTTGTAAAGATGTGCTTTTTAAACTCTGCATAGTCTGTGTGTGGTTTTATTTTTGTGATGTATAGGTTTTCTTCTTCTATATCGTATATGTCTGAGTAGAAGTAATCATCTGGTATTGACTGTACTGTTATTTTCTTTTCTACTTTTTCTGATGTGTTTCCTGCTTTGTCTATACTGTATGCTTCTATTTTGTATTCTCCGTTTTTTGTTAGTGTTAATGTTACATCTTCTTTAGTTTCTATTTCTTCCCCATTTATTGTGTATTTTGTCTTTATTGTTCCTGTTTGGCTATCTTTTCCTTCTTCTATTTTTACTTTTGTTATTCCTTCATATACATCTTTTTCTACTTCGTTTCCTTCCACTACACTTATTGTTGGTGCATTTGGTGATATTTCATCTAGTACTATTACGGCTATATAATCTCCATGGTTTGTTCCATCTGTTAGTCTTGCATATACTATGCTTCCATGTGATAATCCTGTTACTTTTGTTCCTTCTTTAGTTATATTTTCACCTGTTACCCATCCATCATCATTTGTAGCATCTATTTGATATTCTATTGCAAAGTCTGTTTTTGTACTTAATGTTATACTTGCTTGTTCATTTTCCCATACTGCTGGTGCTACCTCTATACTCCATCCTATTGTATATTCTGGTCTTGTTGGCTTATGTGAATCTTCTGGATCTGGTTTATATTTATCATCTTGTCCAAATGGATTATCTGGGCTTTCTGGATCTATTGGTTTATTTGGATCGTTTGGATCTATTGGTGTATCTGGGTCTACAACTTCTCCTCCTGGTATTTCTTTTGTTATAACAGGCTCTTTTAGTATTGCCTCTGTTTTGTTTTGCGCTTTATCTATTGCTACTACTTTTACATTATATGTTTCATTTTGCATAAGTCCCGTTACACTATACTCTCTTTCATCTGGCTCTATTTTTTCTTGCTCTTCATCTACCTTTATTGTTGCAATTAAACTATCATTTAAGTAGTATTCGTATCTTTCCATTCCACTTTCTAAATCTACCGTTCCACCTTTTACTATAAATCCATCTGTTGTTACATTTTCTATAGTTACAGTAAAGCTTTCTGGAGCTTTTTCATCTAGTACTATTACAGCTATATAATCTCCATAGTTTGTTCCATCTGTTAGTCTTGCATATACTATGCTTCCATGTGATAATCCTGTTACTTTTATTCCTTCTTTGCCTATATTTTCACCTGTTACCCATCCATCATCATTTGTATCATCTATTTGATATTCTATTGCAAATTCTGTTTTTGTACTTAATGTTATACTTGCTTTTTCATTTTCCCATACTGCTGGTGCTACCTCTATACTCCATCCTATTGTATATTCTGGCCTTGTTGGTTTATTTGGATTTTCTGGGTCTGGTTTATATTTATCATCTTGTCCAAATGGATTATCTGGACTATCTGGATCTATTGGTTTATTTGGATCGTCTGGATCAGTTCCTTCTCCTGGGTCTACAATCTCTCCTCCTGATGGTATTCCTTTTGTCATAACAGGCTCTTTTAGTATTGCCTCTGTTTTGTTTTGCGCTCTATCTATTGCTACTACTTTTACATTATATGTTTCATTTTGCATAAGTCCTGTTACACTATACTCTCTTTCTTCTGGCTGTATTTTTTCTTGTTCTTCATCTACCTTTATTGTTGCAATTAAACTATCATTTAAGTAATATTCGTATCTTTCTATTCCACTTTCTAAATCTACCGTTCCACCTTTTACCATAAATCCATCTGTTGTTATATTGTCTACTGTTATATCGAATTTTTCTGGTGCTACTTTATCTTTTACAATATATGCTATGTATGGTCCATAGTTTTCTCCATCTGTTAGTCTTGCATAGATTATATCATTATGGTGTAATTTGGTTATTTTTATTCCTTCTTCTGTAACACTACCTTCTTCTCCTTTTGTCCAACCATCTTCTTCTGGTCCATTTATTTGATATTCTATATAAAAGTCTGCTCTGTATTTTTCTACTATGCTAAGTGTTGTACTTGCTTCTTCATTTTCCCATGTTACTGGCGTTGCTTTTATGTTGTAATTTGAACCTGGTGTTCCATCTGGATTTCCATCTCCATCTATGTCTTCGCTTGGATCAACAGTATCTGGATCTACTGGTGTAACATCTGGCTTAGCTGGTTTTGTTGGATCATCTGGGTTAGGTTGTACCTCGGTATCGTCTCCTCCACTTGGTACCATTGGTGTTGTTATAGTTATTGTATTTTCACTTTTTGTTTCATGTCCTGCAAAATCTCTTACTATTACATATATTTCATATTTTGTATTTTGTTTTAAGCCTGTTAATGAATATTGTGTTTGTAAGCTAGATTGTACTTTTTCTCCATTTAAATAGAAATCGTAACTTTGTATATTGCTTGGCCAATCTTCTGCTGTAGCTTGCATCGTAAATCTATTTGGTTTTACTTCTATCTCTTTAAATTCAAGATTAATTGGTGCTTCTGTATCAATTTTTACCTCTAATTCTTCTTTTATTTGTGCTTTATTTCCTGCTTTATCATATGTAAATGCTTTTACTTTGTATACACCTTCCCCTGATATTGTAAAACTGTTTCCACTTCTTATTATTATTTCTTCTTTTTGGTTCTCTTCTTCTTGTTTTTCTACAACATATGTCGTTTTTAATACCCCTGAATCTAAGTCTATTCCTCCTGTAACTTTTACTATTACCTCATCTGAAGTATACCAGTTGTTTTCGCCTTCTTCTGCATAAACAACATCTAAAGTTGGCTTAGTAGGCTCCATTTTATCTATATTTTCGATTTTTACTTCTACTTGCTTTTTGTTTCCTGCTTCGCTTTCTATTTCTACGTTACCTAAATAGTTTTTATCAAATGTTTTAGTAAGTTCCATTTTATTTTCTGATAATTGCCATTCATCATCTTGTGGTTTTAGAGGTTTATTTGCTGTAATTGTAGCTGTTACATTTTTATTTGTCCAATCTTCTATGTCATATGTAACTATTGCTTCTAGCTCTTGTTTTTCAATGTTTGTTACATTAACTTCTGCTTTTGTTGTATTTCCAGCTTTATCTGTTACTATTACATCTTCTTTTGTATTTTTTGAATATTCTTTAGTCAAATGTCTTTTATCTTCTGATAATTCCCATCCTAGAACATCATCTACTTCTTCACTAACAGTTATTGTAACTTCTACTGTATCATTTGTTGGAGTACTTGGTGAATATTCTATTTTTTCTATTTTTGGTGCTTCTGTATCAATGTTTCTTATGTTTATTGTAACTTCTGCAGTGTTTCCTGCTAAATCTGTTATTATTAATTTTTCATCTGTTACATTATTTGAATAATCTTTAGTAAGTATAAATCCATCTTCTGCAAGTTCCCATCCTGAAACAGCTTTTAATGGTTCATTTGCTCTTACCTTTACTTTAACTATTTGATTTGTTGGTTTATCTGTACTGTATGTTACTTCTCCTTTTGGTGCATCTTTGTCTATATTGTTTATTTCAATTTTTACTTCTTTTGTATTTCCCGCCAAATCTTCTAATAGTACTTTTTCTTCTGTATTTTCTTCATATGTTTTTGTAAGTATCATATCATTTTCTTGATATTCCCAATCATCATTTGTATCTTTTAATTTTTTATTTGCTCTTATTGTTGCAGTTACAGCCTTGTTAGTTGGACTTTGTGTACTATAGCTTACTTCTGCAGCTAATTCTTCTTTATCTATATTAGTTACATTAATATGTGCTATTGTTTCATTTCCAGCAATATCTGTTATTGTTATATCTTCTTCCATATTTAATGAATACTCTTTTGTAAGTGTTTTATTTTCATTAGATAATGTCCAATCCTTTATTTCTTTAACCGCTTCATTTAAAGTAATTGTTACTACTACGTTTTTATTAGTTAATATTTCTTTATTTGGTGTATATATTATGCTCTCTACATTTGGTGCTATTTTATCGATATTTTTAATGTCTATTTGTACATCTTGTGTATTACCTGCAAGATCTGTTATCGTTACTGTTTCTGTTGCATTTTCTAAATATTCTCTTTCAAGTGTTTCACCATCTTGTAATAATGTCCAGTCTTCCATTTCTTTTAATTTTTCATTTGCATGTATTTGTACTGTAACAGCATCGTTAGTTATGTCTTTTGTACTGTATGTTACTTTTGCTGTTGGTTTTTCTTTATCTATATTGCTAATATCAATTTCTGCTATTGCTTCATTTCCAACGGCATCTTTTACTGTTACATTTTCTGAAATATTATCTTCGTACTGTCTTGTTAATGTTCTATTATCATTAGATTTTATCCAATTTTCTATATCTAAAACATCTTCATCTGCAGTAATCGTAACAGTTACTGGACTGTTTGTTGGTTTATCTGTGTTGTAACTTATTACTAATTTTGGTGCTACTTTATCTATCTTATCTATATTAACAGTTATCAAGCTTGTATTTCCTGCTAAGTCTTCTACTATTACATTTTGGATTGTATTTTCATAATACGTCTTAGTTAATGTAGATATATTATTTTCTGTTGTAAGTTCCCAGCCATCTATATCTAACACTTGCTCTTCTACAGTAATTATTGCTTTTACCAAATTATTTGTTGCAGTATCTGGTTCATATGTAATTTTTGCATTTGGTGCTTTATTATCAATATTTGAAATACTAACATTTACTTTAGCTGTATTTCCTGCTAAATCTGTTATTGTTACTTCTTGATTTGCATTATTTGCATATGTTCTTTTTAATGTAGTTCCATTATCAGATAATGTCCAATCTGTTACAGGCTCTATCTCTTCACTTGCTTTAATTGTTACATCAACTGATCCATTTGTTTTAGTACTTATGCTATACATTACATCTGCAGTAGGTACAGCTTTATCAATATTTTCTACTGTAACTGTTTGTACTGTTGTATTTCCTACTTTATCTGTAATTACTACATCTTCAGTATCATTTGTTTCATATGTTTTAGTTAAAGTTCTACTATCATCAGATAAGTGCCATCCATCTACTTCATTTATTTCTTCATTTGCAGTTATCGTAACAGTTACATTTTCATTTGTAATATATGTTTTACTATACTCTACTCTAACTACTGGTTTATTCTTATCTATTTTGTTAACATTAATTACCGTAGATACTATATTTCCAGAATAATCTTCAAATGTAACTCTATTTTGATAATTATTATAAAATTCTTTTGTAAGTGTTTTACCTTCATTAGACATATTCCATCCATTTACTGGTAACACAGGCTTATTTAGTATTACCGTAACTGTTACTTTATCATTTGTTAAAGTATTTGGAGTATATGTTACATCTTCTACTTCTAGCTTTTTATCATCTATTATACTTACCTTTATTTTTTGCTCTGTACTATTTCCGACTAAATCATATACAGTTATTGTTTGTGTTTGGTTTGATAAAAATGTTTTAGTTAAACTCATTTTATCTTTAGACAATTTCCATCCATTTACCACTCTTATTTTTTCATTTGCATTTACTGTTACTGTTACAGTGTTTAATGAACTATCTTTCGTATATTCAACTGTTAAAGCAGGTGCTACATTATCTATATTATCAACTGTTTCTGTATATGTTGTAATATTTCCAGCATTATCTGTTACAGTAATTGTATATTTACCATTTTCTGTCGCTACAAATTGGCATGTACCATTTGTATTTGTTATTTCTTTATTATTTACCAAAATACTATTTATACCACTTTCATTATCTAGTGCTTTAATATTTAAGGTTACGCCATCTTTTGTTTCTTCTTCTGGCTCTTTTGTAACATTTATAGTTGGTTTTACATTGTCTATATAACTTACTATTTCATTAAGCCTTACTACATTTCCTGCATTATCCTCTGCTACTATTTCATTATTTCCATTTATTAAAACAGTATAGGTTGCATAATTATTATCAATTTGTACAACTTCATTATTTACTCTAACTTCTTTTAGGCCTGACTGCATATCTAAACTATGTATCCTTAATGTTACCTTTTCTTTTTGCCAGTCAGATACATTTCCACTTACTTCTAATATTGGTGAAATACTATCTACTATTTGTTTACTAACTACTGCTGAATTATATGTTCCATCTGATTCTCTTGCATATACTGTATCACCATGTTTTAAATTATTTAATGTACTTGTTTCTAGTTTGGTATATGGACCTTCTTTTTTATTTATAGAATATTCTATTGTATTTTCACTTGATCCATTAGTTATTATTACACTAGCATATCCGTCTTCCCAAGATGGATTAGAAATTGTTATTTCATTTGAAACTTCCCTTGGTTTTACTACAATTGTACTAGTTGCTTTATTTTCTTCATCTGCACTACATGTAATTGTTACACTTCCCTCTTTGATACCTGTAACCGTTCCATTACCATCCACTGTTGCAATTTCAGAATTGCTACTTGTCCATGCAAGTTCATAATTTTGTGCATTATCTGGTATTACCTTAGCTACAAGTTCTACTGTATCTCCAACTTTTATATCTTTTAATGTAGGTTCTACAGTTATTTTCGAAACTTTTACTGTAGTTAATTGTTCATTTGTTACAGTTGATATATTCCCAGCATTATCTGCTACTTCAACTTTTATATAATACTTAGTTCCTTCGCTTAATCCTGTAAATGTATACGTAGAATTTTTTGTTGTTTCTTTTAATACATAATTATTTTTATCTGTTCCTATATAATATTTATATGTATTTTCATTTGCTAATCCACTATTTTCATCTGATGCAGTTACTTCTACTGTTATCTCCTTATCTCCTACAGTTTGTGTTAAGCTTAATGTAGGAACTATATTATCAAAGTAAAATGGATATTTGCTAACAGTTGGAAAAGTTGTAGCATTTCCTAAAGAATCTTCAATTCCTTCTTTTATCCATAAATAGTATATTCCTGTTAATTCACTACCTATATTTTTTAAGTTTGCTATTCCTGTTTCTCCATTTTTAGTAATTGGTACACTTGTCCAATTATCCGGTTTTTGTTGTGAATTTTCAGTAAAACAATATTCAATATTATTTGATTTTATTGATTTACTATCTTTTATTAATACCTCTATATCTTTAGTTTTTGTATAAGATGTTACATCTGAATTTTCTTGTCCATCTGGCTTTATTATAACTTCTGGCATCATATTATCAAAGTAGAATGTAGAAGTTGAAACTACATCTTTATTTGTGCTGTTTCCTACTCCATCTTCAATTCCCGCTTTTATCCACAAATAATATTTACCACTTAATCCTTCACCTTCTGCAATTGCTTTATTTCCTTGTACTAATGCTTGTTTTAATTGCTCTGGTTCTACAGTATTACTCTTGCTCCATCCATATTCTAATCTACTATTTTTTCCTATTGTTCCTATTCCTTCATCTGATATAGTTATTTCTACATTATGTGTTTTCTTATATTCTGCATCGCCTTGACTAGATAGGCTTACAATAGGTGCTGTATGATCTAGATATACTAAAGTTGAAGTTCTACTTACAATTCCTGCTTCATTTTTTACATAGAAATACCATGTTTTTATTCCAGTTGTTTGTTCATTTATTGTATATTCCTTAGTAATTCTTGTATTTGGCTCTATTTTTTGCCATTTATCTTGTATTTCATCTAAATTTGAATTTGTACTAAACATGTAATATTCTATTTTACTTTGTTCATCTACTGCTGTTGCAGTTAATTTTACTTCTCCATTTGTCCATGTATTTATATTTGCAGTTAATGTAACTGTAGCTTCTGTTTTATCTATATTTTCAATTTTTTCTGTTGTAGAATATATATTTTCAAGTTTATCTTTTACTTTTATATTAATATTATTTTGGTTTGCTGTATAAACTTTACTATTTTGATTTGTCCATGTATTTCCTCCATCAAAACTATATGGTGCATCTGCAAGTCCGGCTGTTCCTACATCTTCAGCTCCATTTATTGTTAAAGTAACATTTCCATTTGTCCATTCTTCTGTAGATTTACTTATATTATCTACTATTGGTGCAGATTTATCTATATTAATAGATTTTGTACTTTCAATATTTCCATTTTCTGCAGAATCTTGACATACGTTATTATTTATACTTACTGTTTGAAGACCTGTATTGCCTCCTGTTACTACAATATAATATATAGAACCGCTTCCCATAAAAGTTGTTACTATTCCATTTTCTACAGTTATATCACTTTGATTTAAATTTTTTACAGTTTCACTAAATACAATGTTATATATTATGCTATCGGCTGCTGTTGGATCTTTTTCGTAAGTTGTAATTACACATGTTGGTCTTTTTTTATCTATTTTTACTGCTTCTGTTTTTGCGCCAATATTTGCATTACCTGCATTATCTGTACATACATTGTCATTTATACTTACTGTTTGATATTCTTCTTTTTCATTTGTGTTATTTATAACTAGAGTATATTCGTTTTTACTTATTTCTTTAAATTCACCTTTTGTTCCTGATGTAATATTTATATCTTCTTTTCCAAAATCTTTTACATCCTCACTAAAAGTAAATTTGTATGTAGTTGTATCACTATTTGTAATGTAATTTTGAACATTCTCAGCTGTAATTACACATGTTGGTCTTTTTCTATCTACATTTATTGTTTTACTTGCTTTTGTACATATATTTCCTGCTCTATCACGACATGCACCAGCATTTATCTCAACCTTTTGCTCGAATTCTCTATCATTTGGATTGTTTACAACTAACGTATATTTAGTATTTGCTAACTTACCTTCTATATTTTCATTTTTAAATATACCCTTTGTTCCACCTGTTAGAATTACATCATTTATATCAAAACCGACAACCTCTTCACTAAATGTAAATGTATATATTGTTTCACTATTATTGATAAGATCTGCATTTGGTGTAGCTGTAATTATACATGTTGGAACTTCTTTGTCTATGTTAATTACATATTCATCACTATATACTGTATTTATTCCATCAGATGTTGTTACCTTTAATTTAGTTGTTCCTTCTTGATCGATAGTTATTGCTTCACTTCTTGATGCAACATTTTGACCATATGTACTAGCATAACTGTTTGTTGTACCGTTTTCTTTATTTAATGTTACATAAACATCTGTATTTGTCCATTCACCTGAATTATATATTTCTCCATTTTCATTTGTTTTTCTTAACGTCAAACTGCCTGCTTTAAGTTCAGTAGTATTTACAGTTGTTTCTGCTGATTCTTTTTCATTTCCTGCATTATCTGTTACTTTTGTTTTTACTTTGTACTCTGTATTATGTAATAGACCATCAAATGTATATGTTTCAGATATCGCATTTGTATTTGTTTTCCATTCTCCCCAATTATCATCAGAAGATTTTTTAATTGCGAATTCTATTTTAGCAATACCACTTGGACTTCCACCTATTGTTCCCTGGTCTTGTTGCCTGTTTGTAACTGTTATACTGTGTGTAGTTTTACTTGTAGTTGGCTCTTCATTTGTTGGCTCTGCTTTATCTATTTTAGTTATATTTTCTGTTTTAACTACTGCTACATTTCCAGCAACATCTTTAACAGTTATAGGTATATTTTTATTTATACTAAATGTTTTGCTGTTTTCATCTTGCCATGATTCATCAAAGCTATATCCTAAAGTTGTAGGTATTCCACTTAATGTATCTGTTGCAGTTACTGTTAATGTTATATCATTTTTAGTCCAATTATTTGAATTTCCACTTACTGTAAATTCTGGCGCAGTTCTGTCTATTCCAAATTTTACATAGTCACTTACATTTCCTGCAATATCTACCGCTGCTACATAATAATATCCTTCATCATACAAATCTGTAGAAATATTATTATTTGCATTATTTAATTTTCCACCTTTTGTCATGCTATCTATGTTTGGCTTTTCAGTAAACTGACTGCTTTTTACTTGCCATCTTAGTGCATTTTCTGCAAAGTTAGATCCTCCCTGGTCTATTCCTTGTACTACCACATTTTTAGTAGTATACCATGCATCATTTCGAACTCCTGAAATAACTGGCTTTGTCTTATCTATTTTTATTACATATTCAGCTGTTTTAAAATTATGCCCATCTGTTGTTGTAACCTGCAATGTAGTAGTTCCTTCTTTATTAACTGTTGTTGCACCACTTGTTTTATCAACATTTTGTGCAGAACCATGTTTGCTATTATAATAATTAGTTGCTGAATTTTTAGATGTTAACGTTACATATACATCTGTATTAGTCCATGTGTTTTGTGTATATTCTAATCCACTTTCATTATTACCTTTATATAAATTTAATGTTGCTATTTCTAATTTTTCTGTATGTACATCTGTTGGATTTGATTGTACTGTATTTCCTGCATTGTCTGTTACTTTTGTTACTACTTCGTATGTTGTATCATCTTCTAAATCATTAAATGTGCCATCTTTTGACCATTTATATTCTTCGTCACTTCCTTTTTTACGGATGCCATATTCTGTTTTAGAGTCATCTAATCCACTATCACCATTATCTGTTTGTTTGTTAGTTACTGTAACACCATTTGTTGTTGGATTTGATGTTTTTGGTGCAGTATCTGTTGGCGCAGTTTTGTCTATTTTTATTATATATTCTTGGCTATATACTGTGTTATATCCATCTGTTGTAGTTACTTTAAGTTTTGTTATTCCTTCCTGACTTATTGTTGTTGGATTTGCAGTTTCTGTAATTCTTTGTCCACCAGCATTGTCTGAATTTGTATATGTAGAGTTTCCTGCATTTCCTCCTGTCATTGTTACATACACACTATGGTTTGTCCATGTATCTGGTGTATAATCTTGTCCTTCGTCATTATCTAATTTAAAATTTAAACGTCCTGCTATTAGCTCTTTTGTACTTATTGTTGTTACTTTTGACTCTTGCACATTTCCTGCATTATCTGTTACCTTTGTTTTTACATCATATGAAGTATTATGGTCTAAATTATCAAATGTATGTTCTTCATTTGTTCCTTCATTTACATAGCTACCCCAATTAGTATCACTTGTTTTCTTTATTGCGTATTCTATTGTTTTTATTCCACTTTTTATGTCTTCACTTGATGCTTGGTCTTGTTGATGATTTGTAACTGTTATACTCTTTGTTGTTGAACTTGCATTTGGTCTTGTATCATTTGGATTTGCTTTATCTATTTTATTTATAATTTCATATTTTATTTCTGATTCATTTCCTGCATTATCTTTTATTTTTATACTTACTGTTTTATTTTCTCCAAATGTTTTACTGTTTTCGCTTTGCCATACATCATCAAAGCAATACGCATTTTCATCTGCTAACCCACTACCATTTCCATCATTTATATTTGTTACTTGTAATGTTACATCTCCACTTGTCCATGTAGTTGCATTCCCTGTTACTATAAATGTTGGTGGTGTTCTATCTATTCCAAATTTTACAAAGTCACTTACATTTCCTGCAACATCTATTGCAGCTACATAATAGTGCCCTTCTTGTGTTAAATCTGCTGATATTGTATTTTGTCCTCTTACTGTTCCAATTCCCGTCATATCCTTTAATTGTGGCTGTGCACTAAATGCAGTAGTACTCATTTTATATTTTAAATTGTTTGCTGCAAAACCTGAACCACCTTGGTCTACTCCCTGCACAGTCACACTACTTGTATTATACCATGCATCATTTTCAACTACTGTAATTTTTGGTGCAGTTATATCTATTTTTATTTCATATACCTTGCTTGTTACTGTGTTTGTTCCATCTTTTGTTGTTACTTGTAATTTTGTTGTTCCTTCTTTGTTTATAGTAACTGGACTATTTGTCTCTCCAACGGATTGGATAGAATCTTCCACGCTTTTATAGGTTGTTGTTACTCCGCTTCCTTGGGTTCCATTATTCAAAATTACATATATGTCTTGGTTTGTCCATGTACCTTCAGTATAGTCATCTCCTGTAGCTTTGCCTTTTTTAAACGATAATGTTCCTGCTTTTAATTCAACTGTTTTTCCAGTTACTTCGTTTGATTCTCTTTGGTTTGTAGCATTATCTGTTACTCTTGTTTTAAATTTATATTGTGTGTTATGTGTTAATCCTGTAAATGTATCTTCAGCTTGCCATACCCATTTATTATCTTTATATATACCATACTCTATTGTTTTAATACCACTTCCACCAACATCTTTTTGCTTATTAATTATTTTTATACTATTTGTTGTAGTAGTATCTATTGTTGGTGCTGTATTGTCTGGTAATTCCTTATCTATTTTTTCAATTTTTACAGTTGTAGATGCTTCGTTTCCTACATTATCTTTTACTTTTATTGTTACATCTTGATTTGTACCAAATGTTTTTGATGTATTTGATTCCCAAGTTTTACCACCATCAAAGCTATATGCGTTAGCTGTAGGTATTCCACTTCCATTTCCATCATTTGCAGTAACTGTTAATGTTACATCTGTTTTTTGCCATGCGCTAGGATTTCCTGTAACTGAAACTATATTAGGTGCTTTTCTATCTACTTTAATTGATTTTGTAACTTGTGCATTGCCATTTTGTGCTCTATCTCTAACTGCATCTTGAGCTACAGTTACTGTTTGTGTATATTCTGCATTGTTTGCATTTGTAACAGCTAATGTATATTTTTTACCTTCTATAACAGGAGTAAGAGTTCCTTGTGTTCCTTGTGATACATTTATTTTATCTATAGTAAATCCTGTTACATTTTCACTAAATTCAAATGTATAAGTTATAGTTTCACTATTTGTCCATCCTGAATTTGCTGGATCTGGATTTGATGTAATTGTACATGTTGGTAGTGTTTTATCTATTAATATGATATAAGTTGCATTTTTAGTATTATGACCATCTGTTGTTGTAACTTCCAATGTAGTTGTTCCTTCTTGTTTAACAGTTGTTACACCATTTGTTTGTCCAACATTTTGCGCAGAACCATCTTTGCTTTTATAAGTACTTAAACTTATATTTTCACCTGACAATGCAACATACACATCTGTATTTGTCCATGTATTTTGTGTATAATTATCTCCACTTACATTATTTTTCTTTAGTATTAAAGTTGCAATTTGCAATTTTTTTGTTTTTACTATTTTCGCAGTTGATGTATTTGTATTTCCCGCATTATCTGTTACTTTTGTTACAACCTCATAATCTGTATCATCATCTAAACTATCAAACACACCATTACTATTCCAAGTATAACTACTATTTGAATCTTTTTTTCTTATACCATATTGGGTTTCACTACTTTTTAATCCACTATTTTCACTACCATTATCTGTTTGTTGACATTGAATTTTAATGCTTTTTGTAGTTACTTCTAATATTGATGGTTCTGTATTGGTTGGTAGTGTTTTATCTATTCTTACTGTAAATACATCTGATTCGTCACTTTCCAAATTTGTATTGCTTATAGCTTTTGCTTTTATTGTTGTTGTTCCTTTTTGATTTATATAAAGCTCAGTAGTGATGCCTGGTTTATAACTATTCCATTGTTCTCCATTATTAGTATTATATTTATATTCTTTAATTCCGCTAAGTGCTGTACTACCACTTATTGTTAAGTCAACTCTGTCTTGATTTGTCCATGTTCCAGATGTATAGCTACTTGAACCTACCATACCTGTTATTTTAGGTTTAGTTGGTTTTGTATTATCAAATTTATATGGTCCGAAATGTGTTGCTGTACTTTTATTGCCATGTTCATCTGTTACAGGTCCTACCCATAAATAATACGTTCCTGTTAAGCCAGTTGCTGTAACACTTGCTGTTTTTTTATTTTGAATTGTTTCTTCATTCCAAGAATTTGGTACATTTTTTTCATCTTGTGTCCATTTATATTGTAATTTTGCATCTTTCACATTTTCACTTGCTGTAAGATTAACTTGTTGACTTGTAACATATGTATTTTGATTTGCTGGACTTGCTGTTATAGTTGGTATCTTTCTATCTACTTTAATCGATTTTGTAGCTTGTGCATTACCATTTTGTGCTCTATCTCTAACTGCATTGGCAGCAACTGTTACTGTTTGTGTATATTCTTCATTATTTACATTTTTAACAATTAATGTATATTTTTTGTCTTTTTCAACAGTATTAAAGGTTCCTTTTGTTCCTTTTGATACTTGTATACTATTTTCTGTAAATCCTGTTACAGTTTCACTAAATTCAAATGTATAAGTTATATTTTCACTATTAGTCCAATTAGATTCTCCTGGATCTGGAACTGCTGTAATTGTACATGTAGGAGCTGTTCTATCTATATTTACAGTAAACTCTTGTGATTCACCACTTTCTAACCCAGTATTACTTACTGTTTTTGCTTTTATTTTTGTTGTTCCAGCTTCACTAATTGTTAATGTATCTTTCTTTGCACCATCACAATCAATCCATCCACCTATACCATTTTTTTGATATTTATATCCACTAACTCCACTTGAAGCTGTTCCATTAACAGTTAGTGTTACAGTTTGATTTGTCCATGAATTAGAAGCATAATCATTATTTCCAACTTTACCTGTTATCTTAGGTATTTTTACATCTGATGCTTTTTCTATTTTATCTACTGTTATTGCAGAACTTTTTCTAACATTACCAGCTTGGTCTTTTACGTAAAAATACCATGTTCCATTTTCGCTTATTTCTTGCGTTTGTGTAATTGACTCTGTTGTCGCATTTATTGTTTGCCATCCATTTGAATCTTTAGTTATATTATTTTCTTTACTAAATTGCCATCCATTAATTCCACTTAATGTATCCTGTGCTTTTCCAGATAATGTTGTTTTATCTTTTGTATATCCAGTTGCTGTATTTTTTGCTTCTGTTATAGTTGGTGGAGTTCTATCTATATTTGTTACAGCAATGTTATAAGTTCCTATATTTCCAGCTTCATCTCTTACATATACGTTAATACTACCTGCATTTTCATGATAAACTTTTGTAGTTGATGATGTCCAACCATCACTTCCAAATTGATATGGATCTGTATTTGCTATTTTTCCATTGTCAGTTACATCTATAATTTTTAGGGTAACATCTTCAGTAGTCCAACCGTTTGGGGTTCTTGTAACTTTAAATTGTGGACCTGTTACATCAAGATAATATGGCCCAAATCTTTTTTTATCGCTTGTATTACCATGATTATCAGTTACTTGTCCTACCCATAAATAATATATTCCATTTGAGTCAGTTTTTGATACAGTTGCAGTTTTGTTTTTTATTGTTGTTACACTCCATGAACCACCTGGTGCAGTATTACTGTTTGAGGTAGTCCATATATATTGTAATTCGC
The DNA here is from genome assembly GCA_947631785.1 of uncultured Clostridia bacterium. Classification (GTDB taxonomy): domain Bacteria; phylum Bacillota; class Clostridia; order TANB77; family CAG-508; genus CANRMR01. Next base: position 19,950 of record CANRMR010000024.1, read on the forward strand.
CTTCTTTTACTTCTTCATCTATAGTAAGTACAACATTTACTGATTTTACATATGTATTTTGATTTTCTGGTTTTGCTGAAATAGTAGGTGGATTTTTATCTGCTGATTCGGTTCTTATTGTTGCTGGTCTTGATGTAGTTGTATGCCCTACTTTATCAGTTGATTTCGTTACAACTTCATATTCTGTATCATCTTGTAACCCAGAAATTGTTGCTGAATTTCCCCAAGTATAATTAGCATTTGCTTCGTTCTTTTTTCTGTATCCATATTGTGTTTTAGAAGTTTCTATTCCACTTCCTGTATCTGTTTGATTATTTCTAGTTACTGTAATTGTGTCTGTTGTAGCAGTTACAGATGGTTCATTATCTGTTGGATATGTTTTATCTATTTTATCAACTACAGCTACTTCTTCTAAATCCAATTGACTAAATCCTGATTTGGTTTTTGCACTTATAACATATGTACCATTTTCTGTTACCGTAAACTCACATACATTACCATTTATTTTTATTGAATCACTTTTTACACTTTCCCTGTAATCTTCATCATCGTTTCTTGGTTGTATATATTCATAACCAGATAGTACATCACTTAGCGTTACTGTTATAGTTACATCTCCGCTTGTCCAATCTTCTGGTTTTTTAACTACATTTACAATACTAGCTTTTGTTTTTTCTATTTTAAAACTATAAATTTTACTTTGATTACCTACTTTATCACAAGCTCCTACAAAATAGTATCCTTCTTCACTAAATTTTTTTGATTTACTTTTAGTTGGTATTAATTGATCAAAGTTTACACTTGCTATATAACTTGCACTATAATAGTATCTTAATTGATCTGTATCTATATTTTCATCATTTGCAGTTGCCGTTATTTCTGTATTATGCCATTGACCATCTTCAAATCCAGTTATTGTAGGTGGAGTTGAATCAACAATAAAATTATATGAACATGAATTTGTAGCGCCTGCCGTATCTGTAACTTCAAGATAAACCGTACATGTTTTACTTATAGTTATTGTTTCAGTTAATTCTTTAGTATCTCCTCCAATATCTTGCCAACTACCTGTATCAATTTTATATTGTGCAATTTTTATTTCAACATCATCAGTTGCTTTTATTGTTACTTGTGTTGGTGTTTTAAAATAAAAAGAATTTGAGGTAATCCATATGTCTGGACCTTCTACATCAAATTTAATTGGCTTACCTGGAGCTATTATGTACTCTCTTCCGCCTATTGTTGTAGTACCTGCAGAACTATAAATATTTGAACCATTAGCTATTTTACCTATATTTCCTGCATTATCATAGACTTGTTTTATAATTATATAATAATCGCCACTTACATCTGGATAAATAGTCATGTTTTGGCCAGGAGTATATTTTTGCCATCTTACACCTGCTAAGGATTTATCACTTTTTGAAAAACAATATTCATATTCATTTAAATCATCTAAACCTGATTCCGTATCGCTTGCATTAATAGTCATACTAAGTTCACTAATTATTGGTGGATTATCAAAGTTATAATTATATTCTAAATTTACTTTGGGCCCTGTACTATCTACTTGCCATAATAATACTGGATAATAATAACTTGATGTTGTTCCCATTTTCCATATTGATGTTCCACCTAGGCTTGAAATAATAGTACTATTTTTTAGCTGTGAATCCGTTTTACTTGTTGCTGCACCATAAGCTGTTCCAGTTCCAGCTAGAAAATAGCAATTTGTTATAGTATCATCTGAAACACAAGAAATTGCACCAGGATATGAAACATCATTATCCATAACACTAGCTGAAAATTGAACACTTCCTACATTATAACAATATTTTATTGTTACTCCTCTTCTTGGAAGCGCCCCTCCAACAATACCACCTGGAGACAAGGCTTTTACTTGCCCTCTATTATAGCAATATTCTATTGTTGTATTTTCAGCTCTTCCCGCAATGCCTCCTGCACCATCAACAGACTCGATACCTGAATTTACTGCTGATTGATTATTGTAACATTTACTAATTTGTGAACTATTAGCCTCTCCAACTATACCACCTGCTATTCCATTTGATCTTATTGTACTATATTGAACACAGCAATTATATATTTTAGTGTTATTTGCAATATTAATTAATGCTCCATATGTAAATCCTCCTCCACCAATCTCTGCTATTGTTGTATCATCTATTTTTACATTTCTTATTTCAGCACCACTAGTTGTTCCAAAAAGTCCACCATAGTCATTTTCATCATTTTGTATTCCTGAAATAGTGTGTCCTAACCCATCAAATTTACCACCAAAATTTGATATTGGTTTCCATTCTGAATCTATCGCAATATTTGATGTAAGATATACCGTAGCATTTCTATTATTTCCACTATTTACATTATTTCTAAAGGTTATCAAATCACTTTCTGTATTTATATATATTACTTCTGTAGCTTTTTTACTTGCAATTTCATCCACTTCTTGAATTAGTTCTGTATTGTTTTGCAAAATAAAGAATATCCCAGATAATATACATGCAATTATTGTTATCACTATTAAAACTTTTACATAAAATTTACTTTTGTTTTTCTCTTTCATGGCTTTTCCTTCCTTTAAAATAATATATCTTAATTATATATTAAAATATTTTTTAGGCTTTGTAAATGGAAATTTTGCCCTGTTTAAGCGTGTTTTGGTAACTTTACCTTACGGATTTTTTATATGCAAAGTTTCATTTTTATTATATTAATTTTTTATTACATTTTATGATGTTTTTTGATACTTTTTTACTATTTTTCTTAGGGAATAGCCTTTTTTCGTATTTTTTTATTCTTCGAAAAATCGGGAGATTAAAATCGCGCCTACACAAATTAGGGTTAATTTTTATAGTTATATTTGGTATATACCAATCGAGTAGAGTAGAAAATTTTTATAAAATAAAATTTTCATCCCCTCTCACACCACCACATCGTGCCGTTCGGCAA
>CANRMR010000025.1 GCA_947631785.1 uncultured Clostridia bacterium
TATTATTTAATTGGAGATATTGCAAGGCTTCATTCTGCAATTTTATCTTATGCTAGAGATTTTATGATTAATAAAGGTTTTACATATTGCATACCACCTTTTATGATTCGTTCAGATGTTGTAACTGGTGTTATGAGTTTTGAAGAAATGGATGCTATGATGTACAAAATTGAAGGTGAAGATTTATACTTAATTGGAACTAGTGAACATTCTATGATTGGAAAATTTAAAAATCAAATTCTTCAAAAGCAAGATTTACCATATACTATGACATCTTATTCTCCATGTTTTAGAAAAGAAAAAGGAGCTCATGGTATTGAAGAAAGAGGCGTTTACCGTATACATCAATTTGAAAAACAAGAAATGATTGTTGTATGTGAACCAGAAGAAAGTTATAAGTGGTACGATAAATTATGGTCTTACACAGTAGAATTATTCCGCTCATTAGATATTCCTGTTCGTACTTTAGAATGTTGTTCTGGAGATTTAGCGGATTTAAAAGCAAAAAGTGTAGATGTAGAAGCATGGAGTCCAAGACAACAAAAATATTTTGAAGTAGGAAGTTGTTCTAATTTAACAGATGCACAATCTAGAAGATTAGGCATTCGTGTTAAAGGAGAAAAAGGAAATTACTATGCACATACATTAAATAATACTGTAGTTGCACCACCTCGTATGCTTATTGCATTTTTAGAAAATAACTATAACGAAGATGGTTCAGTAAACATTCCTGAAGTTCTAAGACCATACATGGGTGGAATTGAAAAATTATACAAAAAATAAAATGAACTTAAAATATACTTAATATGTACTTAATATATTTAATAAATTTATAATATTTTGTTATTTTTGCGAGCGCGTCGTGGGGACCGCTGAGGGCTGTTCGAGCAAAGCGAGTTACAGCGCCAGTGGGAGAGCATCGAGTAAAAATATAAGAAATATTATAAATTTATTATATTTATATAAATTTTAAATAACAAATAAAGGAGTAATTTAATGCAAGTTAATAACCCCAAATTTTACATATCTGCCGTAAGTAAAAAGCAATACCCTACAAACGGCATGCCAGAAATTGTTTTGGCTGGAAAGTCTAATGTTGGTAAATCTTCTTTCATAAATACTCTAATAAACAGAAAGTCTTTAGCTAGAACAAGTAGTGAACCTGGTAAAACAAGACAAATTAACTTTTATGATATAGACTCTAAGTTTTATTTTGTTGATTTACCTGGATATGGCTATAGTAAAATGTCTAAAAAAGAACAAGAAAATGTTGGAAAATTTATTGAAGAATATTTGTTTACAAGAAAAAACATTTCTGTTATTATTTTAATTTTAGATATTAGACATAAGCCTACTCAAAACGATATTATAATGTATGAATATATTAAAAGTACTAACTTACCTTTTGTAATTTTACTAAATAAAGCAGACAAAATTGCAATTACAAAAGTAGACTCTGCTTTAAAAGAAAGAAAAAATGATTTAGGTTTATTAAACGAAAACATTACTATCTTGCCTTTTTCTTCTGAAAGAAAAATATATAATGATGCGATTTGGAAGGAAATTGAAAAATACATTTAATTATATATTTGCTAAATGTATTAATACTACATTGCATATTTTACTATTTTTAAACTATACAAAATTTACTACCACTTAAGGAGGCTTTTATGAAACTAACTGCTGATAATGAATCTCTTGCTGAAAGTAAAGTGCTTATTTTATATATATTAAATAAGCTTACAAAACCAATAACAAATAATGAACTATACAGATTAATTACTGTAACTAACAATATGAACTATTTCTATTTTCAACAATTTTTATTTGATTTAATAGAAAGTAAAGATGTTTCTTCTTATAAAGAAGAAGAAACATCTCTTTATCATATAACTGAAAAAGGTAAAAATACCTTATCTTTAACATCAGATATGCTACCTGGTATTATTAAGCTAAATGTTGATACTAAAATGAAGTCTGAATTAGAGCAAATAAATGAAGAAGCATCTATTACTTCTGAGTTTATTCCTCAAAGCGAAAATGACTTTACAGTTATTTGTCGTATAACTGAAAATCATAAAACAGTATTTGAACTAAAAACTTTTGCAGGATCTAGAAAACAGGCACAAGCAATATCTGACAATTGGGTTAAAAATGCAACTAAAATTTATCCTAAAATACTAGACATTATTGCACCTAAATAAGAACAGTTAATTACATTTTTATTACTAATTTTTTTATTTTTGAATTTATATAATTTTCTAATTTTTGCATAAATTCATCTGGGTTTATTTCTTTTTTTGCAACCATGTCTAACCCTTTTTCCCAGCTTGCAGTAAGCTTTGGATTTAGCATATCTGGCATTGATGAATATACAACATCATAAATTAATTCTCCAAATTCAGTTGGTGTTATAATTTGTGTTTTTGGATTTATTGCAATATATTTTATTTTTTCTAGTTTTTTTATTATTTCTGCTCTTGTTGCACTTGTTCCAATCCCTGCACCTTTAATTTGTTCTCTAAGTTCTTCATCTTCAATTAGCTTACCTGCGTTTTCCATTGCAAGTATAATTGAACCTGAATTATACCTTATAGGTGGGCTTGTTTCCGAATCTTTTATTTCAAAATTCTTTATTTCAATTTTTTGACCTTTTTTTAAATTCTTTAAAATATCTAAATTTTCCTTTGTCTCGCTATCATCTTTTTCATCTTTGTTTTCTTGCTTTGATTTTAAAACCTCTAAATATCCCTGTTTTACACATATCTTACCATTTGCAAAAAAATTTTCTCCCATGCATGAAACTGTAACTGCAATTTTACTAAATTCAGCTGGTGGGTAAAATATACTTAAAAATCTTTTTACAATTAGCTTATATACTTCTTTATGTAAGTTAGGTACTTTGTCATAATTTTCAAAGCCTTGACCTGTTGGGATTATTGCGTAGTGGTCTGTTATTTTACTATCATTTACATACTTTGTTTTTATTAAATTAGTAGAATATTTTTCTTTAACCATTTTATCAATAAATGATTGTATTTGCTCATCTTTAAAGCCTTTAGCTAGACCATTTAAATTTTTTGTAATTTCCTTTGCAACTGCTGTAGATAAAACCCTAGCATCTGTTCTTGGATATGTAACTAATTTTTTTTCATATAAATTTTGTATAATCTCTAAAGTTTCATCTGGCTTTATTTTAAACTTTTTTGTACATTCATTTTGAATTTCTGCAAGGTTATATAATAAAGGTGGATTTTCCTTTTGTTTTGATTTTTTAATTTCTTGAACAATTGCTTCGTTTTTTTGCAAGCTTATTATAAAATCCTTTGCATCTTCTTTTGTTTTAAAACCTGTTTCATTATACAATTTTGTAGATTCATACATTTTAGAAGTCTCGGTCATTTTCCATTCTGCCTTAAAAGAACTTTCTTCATTTCCAAATTCTCCAATTACTTTGTAATATTTGGTTTTTACAAAATTTCTAATTTCTCTTTCCTTTTGTACAACCATTCCTAAAACACATGTCATAACTCTTCCAACAGATATAACTGCTCTTTCAACTTGAAGTTTATTTGCAAGTCTTTTTCCAAATATAATAGAAAGTAGTCTTGAAAAATTGATACCAATTAAATAATCTTCTTTTGCTCTTAAGTAAGCTGCATCTGACAAACTATTATATTCGGCAAGGTCTTTTGCTTCATTTATCCCTCTTAAAATTTCTTCTTCTGTTTGGGAATCTATCCATACTCTTTTTTTATTTTTTCCGTTTTATTCCTATCATCTGATCTACTAATCTGTAAATATACTCCCCTTCTCTCCCAGAGTCGGTACATACATATATTGTATCAATATCATCCCTTGTCATTATACCTTTTATTATATTAAATTGATTTTCTACTGCTGGTATTACTTCATATTTATATTTTTTTGGCATAAATGGAAGAGTATCTAATCTCCAATATTTAAGCTTTTCATCATATTTTTCTGGATAACTCATAGTTACAAGATGACCTACACACCATGTAATTATCCATTTATCTGATTCTAAAAATCCATTTTTTCTTTGAGTATTAATTTTTAATACTTTTGCAAATTCCATTGCAACAGATGGTTTTTCTGTTATTAGTACACTTTTTGACATAAATTATTTGCCTTCACTTTCTTTATTTAGTAGCCCTTTTTTTCTTAGTGTAATTATATATTTTTTTTAATGCATTAGTCAATAGGTTTTTAGATATTGTTTAAAGCTATAGAATAATGATTTTATGTGTGATAAATCTCCTGAAATTTACCCTATTTATTGTAGGGGCGATTTTAATCGCCCGCTCTTTAAAAAATTTGCTTAATAAATAATAATTTATTCTTTATGTATAATTAAATATATATAATTTTTTAATAAAATCATTTATATTCAAAAACATATAGGTCTTGCCTTCGTTGGCTTTCGGGCGATCAAGATCGCCCCTACATCTTTATTTTTAATTTACTACTAATTTTATTACTTTATAAATGCAAAAAATCCAAGTTTTTAACTTACTTCTCTTGCTTGTTTTATCATTAAGTCTGCAAATACCCCATATCCTTTTTTGGGGTCTGATACTAGTACATGTGTTAATGCACCAACAAATTTTCCATTTTGAATTATTGGACTTCCGCTCATTCCTTGTATAATTCCTCCTGTTTTTTCTAATAATTCTTCATCTGTTATTCTAATTACCATGCTTTTGTTATCTGCATTATTGTTTTTATATATTTTTTCAATTTCAACTTTGTATTCTTTTTTTTCGTTGTTTTCTAAAGTGCAAATGATTGATGCTTGTCCTTCTTTTATTTCATCTCTTAGTGCTACTGGAATTGTTTTTGTTAAATTTGCATTTAAACTAGATGCATTTTTTAGTGTACCAAATACTCCAAATGGAGTGTTTTTAGAAATATTCCCAATACTTGTTTGTTCTTCAATTGTTCCTTGAATCCTTCCAGGATTTCCTGCTTCTCCTTTAATTACAGATATTATATTTGTTGTAACAAATTCACCAGAAGATATTGTAATTAATTCTTCTGTATCAATGTCCATAATTCCATGTCCGAAGTGCTGCAAATGAATTTGTAGATGGTTCATAATAGCTTACTGTTCCAACTCCTGCTGCTGTGTCTCTTACCCATAAACCTATTTTGTAATTATTATCAGATACCTTAACAGGTGTAATAGATGTTTGCTTTTTTACTCCATCTCTAATATATATTACCTGTAACTTTTCACCATTTGATTCATTTACATTTTGAATTAAATCTGCTGTACATGTTACAGCATTTTCATTTATTTTAACAATTCTATCTCCTTCTTTTATTCCAGCTTCTTCATATGGTTTATCTCCAGAAATTTCTGACATACCAACAACCAATACACCACTTGTATATAGCTTTACTCCAACAATATTTCCTAAAGGTACCACACTTGCATTTTCTATTACATTAACAGTAATTTCTTTTACATCAAACATACCAAATAAATTGGCTGTCATTTGTACTTTTCCAGTAAATGCTTCATTTTCTTCGATACCGAGTAGATGCTTCAACCGTTTTTTCATTTTGTATTTGTTGTCCTTCTGTAATTATTGCATCTCTTGCTTTAAAATTAATTCCTGGAACAGTTCTTAGACTAAACTTTTCATTTTGAAATAAAATAATACTATCTGGCATAGCTGTAATGTTTGTAACATATGCAAGTAAAATTAATAAAAATATAAGTAAAAATACAATAAACATTATTTTTGTTTTTTGTTTCATAAACATATCCCTTCATTTTATTTCTTTTTAATAGGATAACCATTTATGAAATTTTTAAAACAAAAATAAAAAATTATATTTTATTCATTTTAATAATATTTTTTTTTTTTAAGTTAAAAATAATGTTATAATTGTTGACATTCTTATTTAATAATGTTACAATTAATTTACCAAAAGAGATTTTCTCTTTGTTCGGTCGATAGCTAGATACTGATTTTTATAAATTAAGCGTATGTTAAGTACGTCAGTCTAGCTGGGAAAAGGCTACTTAAAGTAGTCTTTTTTCATTTAAAAATTCTTGTTACATAAAAAATAGGCGGACCTAAAATTTGTATTATTAAAAAGTATTCTTTTATTCTTATGGTAAAAATAAGTAATAATCTACAAAGTTTATTTTATTTTTTAATTCTATTACATTATTAATGTTATTTAGATATATTCTTCTTATATTACCTGCTACTAAGTCGGATGCTTGAATTAAATAGCTCTTTTCTGATTTCTGATAACATAGGCTTACTTCTAAATCTGACATTACAATTGGATTATATCTTGTTCCATAGTTGTAATTATATATTCCATATTTTAATTCTTCTATTATTCCATCTTTTAAGTTATAGTATCCATTTGTTTTTGTAGTTTGCTCATCTATATTTATAACTAATTTTATTGGCTTATTAGGATCTATTAATTTTTCTTTTATTAATCCTTTTACAGTTTGTTTTATTAATAATTTTAATGCATAATCTAAAAATCTTCCTCTTGATGCAGTATTGTTTTTAATATTTGTATAAATATTATCATTATTAATAATACAACATAATATAGAATATTTTTTTATATAATTCATTAGCTGTCTAATATGCTTTGATTTGAGCATATTATGTTTTAATTCTGGACAAGATTTATTACTATTACATTTAACAATTTCCTTGTTGCAATATCTACACTTTATGCTTTGAACAATACTTCTGTATTGTGTTATAAATTTATCTTTTTCTTTTTTTGATGTAAATACAATTCCAGCATATATTGCAACCTTTTCTTTATTTACTAATTTGCCAGAATCATCAATATTAATACATATTAATTGCTTTTCTTTCAATTATTATCACACTCATTTTATTTTTTGGATTATATTTGGCAGATTTGCCTGATTAAAAATTAAATTAAATAAAAATATTAAAACTATTTATATGTTAACACATTATTGTTTCTTTTTCAATATAAACTGATATTTTAATTAAAAAGTAATATTTTTTAGCGGGCGATTAAAATCGCCCCTACATTTTTTATTAATAATTATAATTGAATTATAAAAATACAATATTATTTACAAATTTTATTTTAAATTCAAATCATTAATTACCTTTCTTATTATGTTTTTAGAGTTTTCATATGTAATTACATTTTCTGCTTCGTTTAGTGGTACCCACTTTATTTCTTGTATTTCTGATTGTTGTGGCATAATATTTGTTGTTATATTTTTTGCTAAAAAATATACAACCTGTTTTTTAATATTTTCTTCTGGATAATATTCTTCTTCGTAGCGTTTATCTTCTTTTACTTCTACATCTATGTTAGTTTCTTCCTTTACCTCCCTTATAGCTGTTTGAACTTCTGTTTCACCTTGTTCTACATGTCCTTTAGGAAAGCCCCAATGCCCTTCGGTTTGTTTTACAAGTAAAACCTTATTTTCATTAATGATAATACAACCACATGACTTTTCTTCTTTTATTTCCATAACCTACTCCCTCCAAATTTTTTTACTATTATATATGTATTTTTAAAAATTGTAAACTTTTTTATTTCCGCTATAGCGGATTAATTATAAATTTATGTGTAAAATATACGAACTTCAAATTTTCTGTTAAATAACAAATTAAAGAAAATTTAAAGCTCGTTATTTTATTATTTATTAATTTTCTAAATATTTAGTTGCTCTGTTCTGTGTTAATCTTGCCATTGCTAGTGCATTATAGTATTTTTGCTTTAATGTATTTACTGCTGAAGCTCCTATAGTTGAATCTATATTTAATTCATTTCCTACATATAATTCTGGAGTATTAGATGTAACTATACAATCATAACATGCAAATACTCCTTCATGCTTGTAATAATTAGTTTGCTGTGTAGATGTGTCTGGTCTTATATAATGTCTTTCAAATTCAACTGCACTATACCCCATTAAACTATTTGGATCTGTAGTTCTATTTTTAATGTTGTTTGCAAGAGTTTTGCAATTTATTTTGTGATATGTATTAGTATTATCTATAAAGTATAAACCATTTTCTGGAATGTAGTCTTTATTTGCATTACTTGTTGCTATTACATAGTCATTATACACAGTATTTTTAAGTGGCATACCTTGCATAAATGTGAACATTGTTATGTTGTTTAATATTTTATCCCAATCTTCTTCTGTTAGTTTAGGAAGTTTAAGTGATGTATTGTTTTGTGCATAGCTATTTAATGCTAATTGCATGTTTTGCTCAATTGATGCTTTTATTACTTTTTTTCTATGTTCATTAAAATTAGAATCTATATTTTCTATTGTATCATCAAATATTTTTGTATTATCATTTTTAAATACTGCATATGGACTGTTATCATCTACAGAACTTACATTTGTTCCATTTATCATAATATCACTTGCCTGTATAGCTTTTAAAGAACTTAATGTATTTTGATTTATTTTATTTGCTACAGCATTATAGTCATTTGGTTTAACTTCTATAAGTTCTTTTTTAGTAGCTTCAAATCTATTTCTTTCTGCAGTACCAGTTGGTATATCATAATCTGCATTTAATGGATAATTACTGTTTATAATTCTATATGTAGAAGAATATGTTTTAATATATGTTCTTGTATTACTTCCAGATAAATAAAATTTTACATCATTATCAAATTCTGAATCATAAACCTTTCGTATTGTTCCATCTATATTATAAAATCTATATGATGTATTTGTTTTAACTATCTTCTTTTGAACTTGTGTATTTGGTTTAGTACCACCACTAAATCCGCTAATTTTATAATAATCATTTCCACTATCTTTATTTAGATATATATATAATTGCAAATCGTTATCCCAATAGAGACTACCTTCCTGTAAATAACTTTCTTCTGTAAATACTGTTTCTGAATAACTACCACTATTATCATCATCAACACCTAAATTATTTGTCATTACATAACCTGCTTCTGATATATAGTTTCCATTTAGTTCTCCATATATTGAAATATAATTATCTAATGAATAGTTTATTACAACGTCTGTATTTGAACCGTGTTTATATCTTGCAGAATAGTATACATATGGCTTTAGTGTATATTCTGTCTTTTTATTATCAGATTTTACCTCACCCTCTAAATTTGGATTTTCTTCATATGTATATCTTTCATATGAATCCATTGGAGAATATATATAATAGCCATCATAGCATGTAAAAATTATTGCTGGTATATATGGCTCAATATCTTCTTTTTTATAACCAGATGTATTAAACTGATTAACAAAACTATTAAAGAAAGTATTAATAGAAGCTTGTACATCTCTTTTTTTAGAATCTGCAACATCTGAATATTCATTATTCATTGTGTTTAATTCATATGCTAACATAGCGTCATGTGTAGCATTTATAAGGTTTGCAGTATAGCTTTGCCTTAATGTTACTATATCTATTTGTGCTTGTATATAGTAAGATAACACAAGAGTTATAGGAAGCACTATAATTATAAAAATAACTGTCATGTGTTGTAATTTCATTGTTTTCCTCCCATTTGTTTCTCTTATTTAATTATATCATTTTTTACTTTTTGTTACAATATTTTTCATACTTTTGTAATATAAATGAAATATAAAAAAGACACGTCCTATTTTGCGTGCCTCTTATTTATTTATTTTATTAACCTTGTCCATTTGCTTTTACAACAGTCGAAAATGATGTTTCATTTGCACTATAATCACTTTCTGAACCATAGAATACTTTTTTAAATAATTGTGATATTGTTTTATTAGTATTTCTTACTCTAATTGTTACAATATCTCCTTCTTTTAAATTTATTTCTCCATTTTGCTTTAAAAGTTCTTCATTTTGAGATGTATAACGAGTAAAGTATACATTTTCACCTATTTTAGTTGTTTCAACTTGTGTTACTTTTTTAGCAGGGTTTTCATCTAGAATTTGACATTCTATTTCTACCTCATATACATTTCCTGAGTTTGAAGATATTTTTAGTACATATGCATCATATGCTTCTTCTGTTATTTTTCCTGTTAGGCTTATAGTGTTTCCAAATTCAGCAGTAACTGTTTGAAGTGCTTGTTGTGAAATATCATCATTTCTATCTGCTATTGTCATTAGTGGAAATATAAACATTAATATAGCTGCTAAAAAAATTGCTACTATTGTAATTACTGTATCATTCATTTATACATCCCTCCCTAAACCATAATATATATGATTTCAATTTTTGTTTTTTCTTCTCCATTTTCATCTGTTGTTGTTATTTTATTAAAATACTCATCAAACTTTTGATCTTCCCTATCTTTTCTTAATCCTAAACCGATGATATGTAATGCTACCATATTGGACAGTTGGATTAACATTACTTGAAAAGTCTACATCTAGTCTTTGTTTTATTTTGCTTGAATCTCCGTAACCATGGACTACCAAATTTTACACTTGTTCCTCCTGATGCTCCAGTTATATAATAGATTTTTTCAAATAGATCTTCTAACTTATCCTCGTTGTCTATAGAATTTATATTATAACCTGCATATACTTTTTTAGTTAAATAATTAAACTCATTTGTATTATTTATTTTATTAGGGTTTTCGCTTCCATCTGATAGTGGTTTTTTATTTGCATACCAATTTCCTACAACTGATTCTGTATTAGAATCAAATCTTGCTATAATGTTACCACTTGTATCTACTATAGTTACACCATAGTCTTCTTGGAAATATCTATATACTGTTGGAATTACTGTTTCCCATCCAACTTGTCTTGTAATTAGACTATCTGCGTTACTTCCGTCTTGCGATAGAAAATATGTTATACCTTCTAAACCGTCTGACAAATATTTACTATCATCTTGCATTGCAAATACCATATCTGATGTTTGTTTTGCTTGCGATACCATGGAAAACAAGATTGTCATAGCAATAACAAATATCATAATTCCAAATACTATTTCCAATGCTCTAGACAAACTTTCCATAGTAACAAAACCTCCCTATAAATGTTAACCTACTGTGTTACCGTAACTTCGTTTATACATCCATCGTTAGTCCCTGTGTCATATTTAAAAGATACTGTATAAGTATGAGTTGACACTAACTTAGAAGCCGCCGTTGAAATACTGTTTCCATCACTTTTTCCACTAAGGGTAACAGCAGTATTCTTACTATCCTTAACACCACTAAAAGACACTTTAACTGTTCTATTATAAGTATTACCTGCATTACTTGCAATTACTTTTTGTAAAAGATCTTTTACTGATGTTCCTTTTATTTGTCCTTCATATGATGAAAATTGTGAATTAAATGCTGTTATTTCTTGAGAATTCATTGTATCCATTGCCCCTGTTATAGAGTCATTTGCTCCTCTAAATACCATCATTCCTACTCCTATTAATAAAATAACAATTAAAATTGCTCCTGCAATTAATAATGCTTTTGATGCATTCTCCATAATAAATTCCTCCTTTGATTTTATTTATATATTTTATCTTTAGATTATATTTAATCTAAAATATTAATAACTAATTGATTCTAACTGCTCAAATGTAATTTTTGCAATTTTTCCTGTGTCTTTATGATATTTTACATTTGAACTTTTAAATGTTGTAAGACTAAAGTTTGATAAAAAACTTGTCATTCCAACTTGCTCTATTGTTTCCATTTTATATGTAGTTGTTTCTTGTTTTTCTTCGTCTGTAATCATAATAAGCTCTATTTGTACACTATCTTGTCCATTGTCTATAAAATAACCTTTTTCATCCTTTTGAATGTTATTTTTTTTGTTACTATCTAATGCTTTATTCATAACTGTTGCTACATCTGATCCATAAATTTCTTTGTTTAAGTAATTTTCATATGCTAAATTATAGTTTTTAAGTTCATTTTGTTTGCCTTGAATTTGTATTATATTATAACATACTATAATAATAGCAATTAGAATAATTGTTATTATTATTAAAAGATGTTTTTTCAAAATTTTCTCTCCTTTTATTATACTACTTTTTTGTATAAAATGCAATATTTTATCGATTTATCATATCTTGCTGATGGAAATATTAGAAATTCTTCCTTCTTCGTTATACCCTGTAATTATCATTTTATATTTTTGCATTCCTTCTTCTTTTGTATAATTATTTATATCATCTCTTAATTCATCATATCCAAATGAATTTATTCCTGATATTGATAATGTTTCTCCTGATTGTTCTTTCCATTCTTTTGCTGTGTTGACAATTGTTAATACATCTTGTGCATTTAAATCTCTATGTTCGTATTTTGAAAATTGAGCATTAAATGCTTCTATCTTTTTTTGTTCTTCTTTTTGTGAATATTCTTTTACATATGTTCTAAATACAGTACTAATCATTACTGCCATTGATATTATAATAATACCTATTAATACGCTTGCAGCAATTAATAGTGCCTTTGATGCATTTTCCACCTTGCCATCACTTCCTTTTGTATATCAATTTTATATTTCAACAAATTCCATTAGGTTAACTCTTCCATTTTCATTATATCCAACATTAGTACATTTAAATTTTTTCTTTTTGAATTCTGTATATGGATTAGTTAATGTAAAATATTGTCCTTTACCTGTTCTTGAGCTATCTGAAGTTGAAGGAAATATATCCTTCTCATATCTTTTAGTATAATATTCTTCACCATTGGCTGTATCACCATTTTCATCACAGTATATTTCTGAAGTTTGGTTACCAATATTGTTTTTTAAACTGCCAAAAAATGTACTTTCATTTTTCATATATTGTATCACATTTTCAGAGCTATATGTACCTACATATAAAGATATATTAGATGTATCTTTATAAATATTTGTAGACCATTTATTTTGTACATTTAAATAATGTCTTACTATTTGTATATTTATTCTTTTTGTTATTGTAAACTTTATTGTTACTGGGTATTCTTTATTTTTTTCATTGTCTTCTGCTTTATTAATTAAACTAATCATGTCTATTCCCTGCAAATTTTGTGAGTTGTATGACAAAAAAGATTGGTTAAAACTTTGAAGTTGCTGAGCTGATAATACTTGTTCTTGTGTATCAGGTAATGCTTTCATATTGTTATATGAAATAATTAATACTGATACAACAAGTGCAGCAATTAATATTCCTCCTGCAATTTCAAGTGCTTTTGCTGCATTTTCCATTTGCCATTCCCTCCTTTTTTTACTTGGCAAGCTTTAAAATAAGCTTGCCAATTTACATTAATACATTGATTGCATAGCGTTCATTGATGATCCCATACTCATAATACCAATTACAACAAGTGGTACTATTAGGTATCCTACGAATAATATTATCATTGGTGCAAATCCTATTGCTTTTCCTATCATTCCTTTTCTTGAAATTAACCTTTCGTTTGAATCTTTTCTTTTGTCTTGATAGTATGCTCTTTCTGTATCTAGTTCATCAAATGCATCTGCAATTGGTATTTTTTCAACTGCTGCTTGAAGTCCTTCTACAATTCTAATTAGCTGTGGATTTTCTATGTCATTTTTCATTTCTTCTAATGCTTCCCATGGTCCTGATTCATAGTTGTTTACACATTTTGTAATTGGATCTTTAAATATATTTGCATATCTTTCAAGCCATTCTAGTATAATCTCAACGTTTACCCTTTCTATTTTCATAAGCATAAGTATAATTGTTTGAAATTGCATTACTTCATCTTCCATTTCTAGTTGTCTCATTTTCTTTTGGAAGTATAAAAGCCATATTGGTGCCATATATGCAATTATTGCAAACACTATTGCAAGTAAAAGTTCAAACCATTTTAATGTTTCAGAGTTTATTACCTGCAGTTTAGAATAAATTCTATCTGCTGCTTCTTCTATTTTTTCATCTGTAGCCCCTTCATAATCATCTGATTGTTTTACTGCAACTTGTATTTCTTCTACAGTTGTTTTAGGTTTTCCTTTAAACATATCTAGAAATCTATTATCTGATTCAGTAAGATCCATTGCCTTTTCTTCATCACGTTCTGACATTCCTCCAATTAAATCAAACTCTGCTGTCGGCTCTTCATATATATAATTTATTGCAACTTTATGTATTTGTCCAAATAATATTATAGATACAATAATTGTTATTACAAATAATAATATTCTATTTATGTATATCCACTCTATTTTATTCGGTGATGCTGCCTCTTTTAATGTTTGTGTTAGTTTTCTGTATTCTTTTGTTCCCTTTTTAGGAATAAATAAATCTACAAATTTTTTTACTGGTGCATGTTTATATAGTTTTGCTTGCCATGGATTTTCTGTGTTTTTAACATTTGCATTTGTTTGTGATACATCTTTTATTTTTCTAATTAATATGTAACATACAAATGTTACAAGTATTATTAAAAGTTGTGTTATCATCCCTAATTTTCCGCTATAAAAGCTATTTGTAAAGCTAAAGTTTGATACTGCCCAACTTTTTAGTGGCTCTAAAAGTAAAATTGGTACTATTGATATTAGTGATAAACTTTGGAATACATAGTCTAGTTTATCTCTTTTTAGTATTTCTAGTTGCATTTCTTGTGTTATGTTGTTTACATTTTTAAGGTATAATGATGCTCCATCTACTTTTCTATCTCCAAATTCTTTTGTTAAGTATGATACACCTGCAAATTCTTTTAAGTATGGATTTGGTGCTACATCATAATATTTTTCTAGTTCTGATTCTGGATCATCTGATATTAATACTTCGTATATTTTTTCTGCTTGTGCAGATACTTTTAATTCATCATCTTGTGCTACTTGGTATATTGCTTCTTCTACCATGTTAAATTCGTGGTATGCATGACGAATTTCTGAAAAGAAATCTATTTGTTCTTTTAAAAGTTTATTATCTAATTTATTTACTGAACCATCCATTATTGTTTCTATCATGAATATTTCAAAAATAAGTAATATGCTCATTAGTAATAAATTACTTTTTGTAAGAATTATAATACCTATTGTAAGTGGGATAACAATTAGAAGTGCTTTTGTTAATATGCTTGCTGTTTGCTTTCTTGTTACATATTCATCGTCGATGTTTATTATTTCTAGTCTTCTTCTTATTTTTGTTAAATACCTTTTTATTCCTGGTATTTTAATATATAGCATATATAATTTTTGGTACATAACCTCTGCTGAAAATACATTTGCTTCTGTTCCTTGCTTTAGTTGTCTTGCATATTTTGCATCATCTTTATTTAGCCTTTTATTTAATATTAAATATCCAATTACAATTAAAAATAATAATCCTCCTGCTCCTATCATTAAGTACATTGCAAAATTGTTAGACATTTGGGTTTGCACCTCCTTGGTTTAAATTGTTTGTGTTTTTGGTTTTCTTCCTCTTCTTTTTGTTTCTGCTTGTTGAGCAGACGCATTTACCATTACACTTTCTTGGCTTCCTTGTATTTTTGTTCCCCAATTTTCTTCTACAAATTTATCAAATGCTTCTGCATCTGCTTCTTCCATATTCATTCTCATTTCTTTTAAGTTGTATTCTGAAATTGGGTTTGTAAGTACATATTCTCCATCTATGTATTCTAGTATATTTACATATCTATATGTTTCTCTATCTGTTACTTTTGTAAAATAATGTGTTGCGTTGTCAAAGAATTTATCTATTTTTCCTTCTAGCGTTTTTTCATTTCTGTGGTCAAATGTATATTCGTTTTTATCTTCTACTGGTACACACTCTGTTATTCTTTCTACAAATCTTTTTCCTCTGAAGTCTTTTGCTAAGTGTATATCAAAGTTTAATACTTGTACTACTTGTTCTTCTGCTGTTTTTTCGTTTTTGAATACACCAGTTCTAAGCATTGAGTTTCTAAGTGCTGTTACTAAGTTTGGAAATGTTTTTGCGTGGTGTGTAAATAATGTAAATTTTGATGCAACTTGTGCTGCTTGTATCATCCAAGATGCTACGGGGTCTGTTGCAACCTCACCTATGATGTTAACAGAACCATCTGTTTTCTTTTGTACGTCTAGACCTTCTTGTCCAGAAATTGTTTCTGTTTCACGAAATGTTAATATGTTTCTTGTTGGGTATATTCTTCTTAAATGTAGCTCGAATGCAGTTTCTTGAACACGGATGTTCATTGTTTCGTATATGTTTTCTATCATACCCATAAGCATTGTTGTTTTACCACAACCTTGCTCACCTGTAATAGATGTAATTCTTGCACCTTTTACTAGATATTTTAATAATTCTATTGATTTGTCTGAACCTTCTTCTCCTTTGAACCATTGTTCTAGTGTTGAACGTTTTACGTCGAACTTTCTTACGAAGAATGCCCATGTTTCTGAAAATGATGGTCTTACAACAACAACACGAGAACCATCTTTCATTTCGTTAATCTTGTAACCATTGGTATCTGATAACTGTCCTGGGTTATTGTATTTATATATATTTTGACATACTCTTTTTAATTCGCTTTCTGTTCCAAATGATAAAAATGCTAAACGTATTGATTTTCCTCTAAAGAATATCCATATACTATCACATGCTCTTGGTACTTTACTTTCCATAACCTGCTCTAAATAGTCTCCATCTGTTTGTGCAACTTGGCTTAAGAATGATTCTGGAAGACCAGATACACCACCAGATACACCATCTATGTTCATATCTCTTACTTCGTCTATACTGCTATAACCTTTGTAGTGTTGATATATTCTTTGTACTATTACATTTAATTTATCTTCAAATGATAGTACTAACTGTTCTTTTTCATAAATATCACTTATTTCTTCACCTGTAATAACATAAGAAGGTTTTGTTTCTCCTGCTATGTATTTTAGCACATCAAGGTTATATTTTTTTATTAATTCTGTTAATGCTTCATATCCAAAATTCTTTTTATAGTGATAAATTAATATATCAAATTTGTCTTGGTCTGTTAGAAGTGATGGCACATCAAAAGGAATTGCCTTAGAAATATTTGCTTCATCTACTCCATATTCTTTTGCAAGTAAGTCATATATTAACTCTTTAACATATTTTTTGTCATTAACATCTCCGTATGTACATCCTTTTAATGCTTTTTTAAGTTCATATTTTTTGTTTTTTCTTCTTTTTAATTCTTCTTCAGAAAGACCAATATCATAAAGATTAACTTTTGTAATTTCATTTAATCTCTTTTTTACAAAATCTCTCATTCTGTCTAGAGTATATGTTTTATCATCTAGTTCTATTTGCTCTTCTACTTTTGCATTTTGTTTTTTAGAAATTACTTTAATTATAAAAAATGCTGCAAGTATAACAACAAATAACATTAAAATAATATTTAACATTTTAGGGCTCCTCCCTTTCTAATTTCCTTTGTTTTATGCTCTCATTTGTAATTCTTGTATTTTATAGATAATACCATTTGTAGCTCTTTTTAATTCTTCCATAAATGCACCGTTTTTATCTGTTTGATCTACATTTCTTACTTTTAGGAAAAACTCTGCTACATTTCCTTCTTCTGCACTTTCATAAAATAATGTATTATATGGTACTGTGAATACTTCCTTTTTTTGTCCTAAATATCTTGTAATATTTCTACTGTTATATTTTGAGAATTTATCAAATCTATTAACTAATGTTAAAATGTTTTTTCCTTTAAGTAATGGCTCTTCTTGCCTCATTTTAATAAATTCATTTAGCTTTCTTATTTTTTGTTCTAAGGTTACAACTATTACATCAGACATGCTTAGTATTTGTTTTATTACGTCATCTCCTAAGCCTTTATTTAAGTCTACAAATACCATGTCATAATATCGATTTGCAGTGTTTATAATTTCTTTATATAATGACCATATTCTTTGATAATCTGACTCTTCGTTTTCTGCCTTTGGTGAGAATAATATTTCTAACCTATCTTTAAAAACGACTTTTGTGTAGTTTGGTATCATTTCTGGACTTAACCTATTACTAGATGCCATTTTTGCAATTCCTTCTATTCCAGTATCTATTCCTGCATTAGGACGTTTTATTATTGATTTTAGTAATGAATTATTATTTGCAAATCCACCAAACGCTGTTTCTAATACATCATCTTTATATTCTGTAGATAATAGTAATACTCTACGATTATGTTCCATTGCCATATATGTACTAACAGCAAGTGCTGACATTGTTTGTCCGCTTTGTTTTATGCTATTACTCCAAAAAGTTACAATTGACATATTATCCTTCCTTTTCTATTGTTTTAAATGCTTTTCTAATATTTGCAATATTTTGGTTTGTTATATTTTCTATAATATATATAAGTCCTTCTTTATATTGCTCACTTAAGTTTCTTAATTTTATTCTGGATATAATTTGGTTTTCTATAATAACACTTTTATCTCCTAGTTCTAATGGAAAACAAAGTTTTAATTCTTCCCATTCTATTTTATAACCTAGTGCTAAATAATTTAAATATTCGTCTTCTTCTTTTAACATTTTTTCGGAAAATAAAATTTTTATAAGCTTTATTGTGTCTTTTAATTCGCTAAGTGCTTCTAATCCTCTTTTTAATGAATATACATCAAAACCAGTTACAAAGAAGTTTTTACTGTTTTGAACTACATTAAATCTTTCTACATTTTCTGCATTATCAATATCAACTAATGCAAAGTCATATTCTAATGCTACTACATCATTTATTCCAATGTAATTTTTTATATCTAGAAAACTATCAAATCCGACTGCTACATCTATTCTTTCGAATTCTGTTATGTATTTTTTGGTAGGATTTATGGCAGGAACAATATAGCGTGCTTTTTGTGTAACTGTAGTATCTACTATTAATACTTTGTAGTTTAATGTAGTTAATATTTTTGCCAAATATAAAATTAAATCTGTTTTATCATATGCTCCTATAAATCCTATTGTTTGCATTGTTTTCTTCCTTTCTTTTTTCTGTTATTCATTTACAGGGCGGACAGAGGCGTCCGCCCCTACATTGATTGTTTATTCGTTTGCACGGTGGGCAAAGTCATTCGCCCCCTATATTGATTATTTAATTGTTTGTTTGTGCATTTTCTACTGCAGCATTTGCTGATGTAAAGAATTCTTCTCTTGATTCTTTCATTCTTGTAATTTCATCTGTGATGCCTTTTTCAACATTTTCTTGTCTTGTTTCTGAATATTGTTGAAGAACTTCATTTATTCTATTTATTCTTTGGTTATAATATTCTCCATCAGCATATATATTATTTTCTAAATTAGCATTTCCATTATCTTTTTCAAGATTTAATAGTTCTCTTACTTCTCCACTAGGTGTATATGTTGGAATTAATGATTCTTGCATTCCAGCTTCTATATAAGCTGTTGCATAAATTTTGGAACCAGTCATAATATAATGTTCTATTATAGCATTAGACATAACTACAGTTTCTTCTTCTGTCATATTAAGCCATATAGTATCTTCTGTAATATCTTTTACCTCTTTTTTAGAAACTACCACAAAGTCTTGTCCGTTTGGTAATGTTAACCTAATATCAACATATTGTCCTTTTTCTAATTGTGTAGGCAATGCTACCATATTATATTCTTGTAATCTTACATCTTTTGATATATCTTCATCAGATTTTTTTATCATATCTATTGTTACTACACTATTCATTTTCATATTTATTTTTGCTATTACTGGTGTCTGTGCTAATTCTATGTATTGTTTATTTCTTTTACTATCATCTGTATAGTAAAAATAATTTTTTGTACCATTTTCTAGCTGTGTAGATTCTTCCTCTAAATCTCTTGTAATGCCTCCGTCTAATTCTATTTTTAATTTTACATTACCATTACTAGATTCTGTTATTATTTCATGTCCACTTTTATCAGTTAAAGAATATGCATCTAAATATTTATTGTCTACTGCGTTGCTTGGAATTGTATTTTTTGATAATGTCTTTTGTTGTAACATATTAGATGTTATTATTTGTCCAGATGTTACATCTTGATTTAATACCCAAACACTTGCACTATTTATTAGTTCTTGTTTCTTTTCATCGTGATCTTTTTTTATTTGTAAAAATAAAAATACTATGATTGCTCCTGTTATTAATAAAGTTACAAACATACCTAAAATAAATGAACTTCTTGCTTTTCTTTGCATTGGATTTGTTGCCATGACAAATTCCTCCCTTTTAAAACTTATTTTTTCACTTAATATTATTTTACAACAAGAAAGGAAAGAAAACAACCTCTTTCCTTTATATGTTATACAAAATTAATATTTTTGTAATATTTTTGTAATATTCTATTTTTTATATTAAAATATATTTCTCAAACGCTTCTGCTACACCGTCTTCATCGTTATTTCCAACCACAACATTTCCAATTTTATTTACTTCTAAGTAGCTTCCTCCCATTGCGACACCTAGGGATGCTTGTTCTACCATTTCTTTATCGTTTACATTATCTCCAATTGCTGCTACTTCTTCTTCATTTATATTAAGCTTATTCATCAAAAATTTGGTTGCTGTCCATTTATTTACATTTTTGTTTGTAATTTCAGTATAAAAATATTCTATACTTACATCTTTAGTTCCTTCTCTTATTATTTTTCTAGACATATGAGCAACTTCTAAAACTGAAATATCATTAATTTGTTTTAATTTTTGTATCATTCTTTCAAATATTATTTTGCTTTCATCACATATCATTATTTTTAATACATTTGATGTATTTATATCTTTCATATAATTATATACATTTTCTACTATGTTTATGTTAGATTTTTTTCCTTCTGGTTTTTTAGTATTTTCGTAATTATAATATAAGACATTATAATTCAAACTTTTAGCTATAATTGCATTTTCTGTATATATGTTATAATATATACTGTTTTTTTCGCATATTTCAATAATGTTTAATACTTTTTCTTTGTCCATAAACTGATTATATATTACTTTTTCTTTTTTTATATCGTAAAGCATTGTACCATTTCCAGCGATAATATAGTTACTTGCTCCTATTTGTTTACTTAAATTTTTAACAGATGTCGGCATTCTTCCTGATGCAAGTACAACTTCTATTCCTTGTCCGAATTGCTTTTTTTATTGCTTCTTCGTTTTTTTTTGAAATTTCTCCATATGAATTTAGCAATGTACCATCTAAATCAATAGTTACTAATTTATACATCTTTATTCTCCCTTTCTGGTCAATATTAATTATTATATATTTATTTTCATTTTTTTACAATATTTTTTGTAAATTTGGATAAATTATGTGTTTATTATTTTTTATTTACAAAAATTTCTAGTTTAATTTTTTGAAAAATTACACATTATAATATTGAAAAAGAAAAATCTTTTTCTTAATACAAATAAATTTAACTTTCCTAGGAGGTGAAAAACATGGCAAACAATAACAGTAATCAAAAGTTAGTTCCAGAAGCTATGGACGCTTTAGATAAATTCAAATATGAAGTAGCTTCAGAAGTTGGTGTTACTTTAAAAGATGGATATAATGGAAACATCTCTGCAAGAGATGCTGGTAGAATTGGTGGTAACATGGTTAGAAAATTAATACAACAAGCTGAAAATAACATGATAGGTAAATAGTTTTTATACTAGTTAGACTGATTTTGCAGGATTGTAAATTTTGTTTTTTTATACATATAAAAAGGCAGGATTTGCAATCCTGTCTTTTTACTTTTTTTATAGTTCTTGTTTTATTATTATTCTATCTTTTTTTCCATCAATGTGTTTATTAACGACTTTACATCTATTTTTTTAATTTTTACTCTTTTTAATGTTTTATATTGGTAAATACATTGAAAAAGAGCTTCAAATTTTGAAGCTCTTCTTAGATTAGTCAAGTTTTACCTAGAATAACTACCCTACACTCTTTAACACATCAGCAACATAACCTACCAGTTTTTCGCCTTCCATGTCATCAAGAGAAGTGATTAATTTATATTGGTCGTGTTCATCAAGTTGGAGTTTAATGTTAGAAATGTCATTGTTAATAACTTCGCAAAGATATACTAAACGAGTAAAAACAATGTTTTTTTCTTCATCAAAATTGCTGTCTTCATGTACTATTTTAGTTACTTTTACATCAAGATTAACTTCTTCTTTTGACTCTCTAACCAATGCATCTGTTGGTAATTCTCCTTCTTCTACCATACCACCGGGTATATCCCAATATTTGGGATAAGAATTAGGTTTACCTCTTTTAATCTCAGTTCTCTTGATTAAAATGTACTTGTTTTCAACTTTCATAAGGCCATGTGCAATAAGTCTGTGTGTAGCTTTCATATGTATCATCCTCTCTAATCTTTTTTGTACATAAAAGCATTGCAAGTATGTATAAAAATTATAAATCATTATGTAAATTTTGTCAACTACTTTTTGGTATTATATGTATTTAATTATGATAAAATCACCTTAAAAGTTTGTAAGCAAAAATTTCACCTTTGTATGTATAAATATAGAAAAATTAGTAAAACTAGGAAGGTGGAATATTTAATGTTAAAACAAAAAGATTTAAAAAGAGCTACTTTAATCCAAGCATGTATAAATGGAGAATGTACTGTAAAACAAGTTGCTAATGCTTTAGGTCTTTCTGAACGTCGTGTAAAACAAATAAAAAAGGAGGTTAAAGAAAACGGCGTTAAATCCATTCAACA